>DAIEQT010000347.1 GCA_027347545.1 Ignavibacteria bacterium
GATTGCAATTTGCGGCAAGTATGTTGAGAACAAAGATGCTTACAAGAGCATTTCCGAAGCATTTGTTCACGCTGGTGCGGAAAATAACTCTAGAGTAAAAGTAGATTTTATCAGTTCAGAAACTGTTGAGGACAAAGGCGCTCAGAATGTTCTCAAAGATTACGATGGAATTTTAATCCCCGGCGGATTTGGTGAAAGAGGAATAGAAGGGAAAATTCTCGCTATTCAATATGCCCGCGAAAATAAAATTCCATTTTTAGGAATTTGTTTAGGTATGCAATGCGCAGTAATTGAATTTGCCCGCAACGTTTGTGGTATTAAAAACGCTAACAGTGCAGAATTTGTAAAGAACGCTTACAGCGTAGTTCATATTATGCCGGAACAACTCAAGGTGAAAACAAAAGGCGCTACAATGCGTTTGGGTGCTTATCCTTGTGTTCTTAAGAAAGGTACCAAATCTTATGAAGCATACCGTAAGCCGAAAATTTCCGAAAGGCACCGTCACCGTTACGAAGTGAATAATAAATTCCGTACTGTGCTGGAAGAAAAGGGAATGATTATTAGCGGAACATCGCCGGATGAATATTTAGTTGAAATGGTTGAGCTAAACGATCATCCATGGTTTGTTGGCTGCCAGTTTCATCCGGAATTGAAATCGAGAGCTATTAAAGCTCATCCGTTGTTTAGAGAATTTGTAAAAGCTTCACTTGAATACACTCAGAGGAAAAATCAAAATTGAAAGCAAGAGTAATTCTTTTTGTTCTTTTAATATCGTCAGTTAGTTTGTTTGGCCAAGTCCAAACTTATGTTCGTCAAGGAATGAACGAAGCGTATAATTTCCAATTTGAATCTGCAGAAAAAACATTTAACAGAATTCTAGAGATTAGACCTAACTCACCGGAAGGCTATTACAGAATCGCTTTAATGCATTTCTGGATTTTCCTCGGTTCCCGTGATGAAGGCGAATATCAAGTCTTTATGAAATTTGCTGATCTTGCTCAGCAAAAAGTGGATGTAATCCTAGATAAGAATCCGAAAGACATAGAAACAAAATATCTAGCTGCAAACCTTGCATCGTTTCGCGCAATGGCTCAAGCTACAAGCAATAATTCTGTTGACGCGTTTTGGTCCAGCAAAAAAGCTGTTAGCCAGTTTGAAGAAATAATAAAAGCTAACCCAAAATATTACGATGCTTATTTAGGATTGGGATTGTTCGACTACGCGATGAGTTTCGTTCACGACTTCTTGAAGTGGGCAGTTAATTTAACTGGACTTAGCTCCGATAAAGCACGCGGGTTTAGATACATCAAGACTGCATTGCATAAAGGCAACACAGTTAAAACGGAAGCATCATTTCACCTCTCTAAAGTTTATAATGATTATCTGGCTGAGTATGACAGCGGTTTTGCTATTCTCCAAAGCCTAACATCAAAATTTCCCCGTAACGGTTTGTTCGCTTATCAATCGGCAGTTAGTTTGGTAAAAGCTAAACAACTTGATCGAGCCCTTGTAGTCTTGGATCGAGTAATTAAACTTAAGAATAAACACGTTCCTCAGATTACTGCGCTTGCATATTACCGCCGCGGAGAAATTTATTTTAAGAAAAATCAGTTTAGAACCGCAATACGTAATTACAAGAAATTTTTAGATTCTTCCAAAGAGTTGGATTTAACCGGAATAGCTGCTCTCAACACTGCACTTGCTTATAAAATGCTAGGCAAAGATGAAGAGTTTAAGCTTAACCTGGCGCTCGCTAAAGGTGGCAACCAAGATTTATTTGAAGATACTTACGCTATTCAGACAAGTGAAAAATATCTTACTTATGGGATCACTCCTGCTGATCTTAAGCTAGTGAGAATGAGAAATAGACTCGATACCGGAGATTACCGGACGGTTTACGACAGCTTGAAATTGGAAATACCAAAAATTGATAACCGCGAATTGAAGGCTCTTGCCCAAATTTATTTTGCCGAAGCTGCTTCAAATCTTAGAAGACATGCCGAAGTTGTAACTGTATGCGATCATTTATCGGAACAAAGCTTTTCTTCCGAAAAATGGATTAAGCCAATGGCGGATTTTCTGAATGCGAAAGCAAAGTTTGCTTTAGGTGATAAGACATCTGCCAGAGAGTTGCTCGAGGATGCTGACGACGAGAATGACTATGATTTTAGAGATTATATTCAATCGCAAATTGAATGGCTGAGGCGCAGATTAAAGTAAAGGTTAGAAAACTTACAAAATCTGAATAAAAACGCGGCTTTTAATTGCTTATTTATCCTCATTTAGATAATTTTTTCCACCAAAAAATGTAATCTATGTTTAACGTTGCTGTCTTCGTATCCGGACGAGGCTCTAATTTACGGGCTTTGTATGAAAAGGTTTCGGGAGAGAACGTTAAAATTTGTGCGGTTGTGAGCGACAAAAAAGATTGCGGGGCTGCGGAATTTGCTAAAGAAAATTCTATCCCCGTTTTTTTTGTAAGTAGCAAAATTGTCGATGGGTTTAGTTCTTACAAAAGTGTTGCCGAAGAACTAAAAAAATTTTTTTTTGTTGATTTAATTGTTCTTGCCGGATTTCTAAAAAAAATTCCGGATGAATTTGTTGACGAGTTTGAAAACAAAATAATTAATATTCACCCGGCGTTGCTACCTCTTTATGGCGGCAAAGGAATGTATGGTTTGAACGTTCATCAAGCGGTTTTTGATGCTCGAGATAAAATTTCCGGAGCGACAGTTCATTTCGTTGATAAAGTGTATGATAGAGGTAAGATTATTGCGCAGAGAAGTGTGAATATTGAAGATGTAAAATCGGCAGAAGAAATTGCAGCAAGAGTATTAAAAATTGAGCACGAACTGTTGCCGGAAGTAGTGAAGAATTTTTCTGAAGGTAGAATCAAGATAAATTAGAGCTGCAATGAGCAGCGAGTAAAAAGGACGGAGTGTGAGTAAGTACGCTTTAATTAGTGTATCGGATAAGTCTAACGTTGTGGAGTTTGCCCGCGAATTAACTCTTCTTAATTATCAAATTATTGCAACCGGCAATACCTACAAACTACTGATG
>DAIEQT010000236.1 GCA_027347545.1 Ignavibacteria bacterium
ACATTTAATTCTTTGGAAATGATTTCCCCGAATTGCTCGGAAATTTTAACGCACTCTTCTGTAGTAACATTTGAAACCGGCACGAATGGAACAACATCAATTGCTCCAAGACGGGGATGCTCACCTTTGTGATTTCTCATATCAATGCAGCTCGCCGCAGCTTTACAAGCGTTAACAGCACCGTTTAGAATTCCGGTCTCGTTGCCAGCCATTGTTACTACAACACGATTGTAGTCTGCATCAGGTTCTAAGCTTAAAAGCTTTACATCAGGTGTAGCAGCTAATGCATCTTTTATCGCATCAAACGTTTTTTGATTTCTTCCTTCGCTAAAATTTGGGACACACTCGATAATCTTTACTTTTGTTTCGCCCATAAAGTTTAATTCTCCGCATTTCTTGAGTAAACTATTTTACCTTTTTTGATTGTGTATTTATTCAGATTGATACCAATATTGTAAATGATTTCCGAAATATACTTCGCTTCTAAAATTGCAAAATCAGCTTGCTTGCCAATTTCCAAACTGCCTATATTTTCTTGTAATCCCATCGCATAAGCAGAATTAATTGTAACCGCAGAAATGATTTCTTCAGCGCTCATTTTGTAATTAAGCGCAGCCAGCTGCATAATCAACTGCAAGTTTGGAATATGGGAAGAGCCGGGATTGTAATCTGTAGCAAGTGCAACAATTGCGTTGTTTTCAATTAATTTTCTTGCTGGTGCGAAAGGGCAATCCAAGAAAAATGAAACACCGGGAAGCAGAACGGCAGCCGTATTACTCTTAGCCAATTTCGGTATGTCATCATCATCAATTACTTCCAAATGATCTACCGATATAGCTTTGTGTTTTAGAGCTACATCCAAACCGCCAACAATATTAAACTGCTCGGTATGAAGTCTCAATTTGTAACCAAGTTTTTTAGCTTTCGTGAAAATCAAGTCAACATCTTCGGCAGAGAAAGCAGTTTTCTCGCAGAAAGCATCAACATGTTCTGCAAGCTTATTTTTGATTACGTAAGGAAGCAGTTCTTCAATAATTAATTTGAGATACTGTCCGTGATCATTCTTGTATTCGGGCGGATAAGAATGTGCACCGAGAAAAGTTGGTACTATATCAATAGAGGAATGCACTTTGAAATGATTAATTACTTGCAGAAGCTTGATCTCATCATAAAAACTTAGGCCGTAGCCACTCTTAATCTCGAGAGTAGTAACACCTTGCGAAACAAAATGATCAATCCTTGGTTTTAGTAGCTTCACAAGCTCTTCAAAAGAAGAATTCCTAACCGCTTTCATCGTAGAAGTAATTCCACCTCCAGCTTTGGCGATTTCCTCGTAAGTAGCGCCCTTAAGTCGCATTAAAAACTCATTAGAGCGAGAGCCGGCATAAGCTGCATGCGTATGGCATTCTACCAAACCTGGCAGTATGATGCAATTCTGTGCATTAATCGTAGAATCAACTTCCGTTTTAGCGGCTGTCAAATTCGGAATAAAATCTTTGATTATACCATCTTCAATTAAAATGGAATGGTTGAAAAGAGGAGAAATTTCAGTTAATGATCTGCCACGTTTAACGTTTTTTCCCTTAGTGTCAACTGTTACAATTTGCTCGGCATTCTTGATTAAGGTCTTCATTTTGGGCAAAAATCAACTATAATTAGTTAACACGAAAATAGATAATTCAAGTGTTCAATAGCTAATATTTTTGGTTAAACCCTTCAATTTTCGTAATTTTGCAAGCCAATAATTAAGGACCTTTGATATTGCCTCCCGGAAAAAAATACAAAATCCTTTTCGTGACCTCAGAAGTGTACCCATTTATTAAGACTGGCGGTCTGGCTGATGTGTCTTCGGCATTACCACAGAAATTGCAAGAAATGGGGCATCTGGTACGCATAGTTGTTCCCAAATACGGTGCAATTGATGAAAGAAAATTCAAAATACATGAAGTCGTTCGCCTAAAAGACCTAACAATGAAAATCGGGGAAAAAGATGTTGTTTTCTCACTCCGTTCTTCCTTTTTGATAGGACCCAAAACTCGAGTGCAAATCTATTTCTTGGATAATCCGGAGTATTTTGGTAGCCGCCATAGTCTCTATAGCGATCCATTAACTAACGAAGATTACCCGGATAATGATGAAAGATTTATACTTTTAGCTAGATCGGTTTACGAGCTTGTTCAGAAATTGGGCTGGGTTCCCGATATTATTCATTGCAATGATTGGCAGTGCGGTCTTGTTCCAGTTTATCTAAAAGCAATGTTCAAAAACGATCCGGCTTTTAAGGGAATAAAAACACTTTTTACGATACACAATCTTGGTTTTCAAGGAATTTTCCCGAAAAGTACTTTTGAAAAGACGTCCTTGCCAAAAGAACTCAATTCGGAAAAAGGAATTTTGCACAAGGGAAGTGTAAACTACCTAAAGAGCGGATTGCTCTACTCAGATATGATTAATACTGTTAGTGAGACTTATGCTAAAGAAATTTGCTCTTCAAAAGAAATTGGTTTAGGAATGGAAGACATACTTTCCAAACGGAAAAAAGATTTGTATGGAATTGTGAATGGAATTGATGATACAGTTTGGCATCCCGAAGTTGACACCAAAATTGCACACAAGTTTTCCGCTAAGAACTTAGAACACAAGCTCGAAAACAAAAAG
>DAIEQT010000439.1 GCA_027347545.1 Ignavibacteria bacterium
ATTTGCACGCCGTCTTTAGCTTTTGTCCAGAAAGATTCTGTCGCATTCATTTCAAGTTGAGCAAGCAAATCTTTATTGAGTGATGTAAGCTGTTTTATTTCGCCTCCAACTAAATCCATAGCACAAAGTTCTATAGGCATATTACTCTTTTGATGCTTGAAGTAGAGCGTATTTCCATCCGGCGAAATTTCCATGTCGTTGTTGTAAGCTTCCTTAACTAGTAAAGTGAATTCACTTGTTGCAATGTTTAGTTTATAAATAGAATGAAACGATTCACGGTCAGCATCAAAGTAAATAAATTTTGAATCTGGAGAAAAAACAACCTTACCTACAGAAATATCAAATTTTGCGGATAGGTCTTTTGTCTGCTTTGTTGTAAGATCATAAAGCATCAAGCGAAGTTTATCGGCTTCAAAGCCGGCGCGTTCCATTGAAAGAAAAGCTAAATACTTCCCATCTGGCGAATAAACCGGCTGGTTATCATTTCCTTTGCTAGTTGAAATTGTATTGAATTGTCCGCCGAATTTTTTTGCGTTGATTAGAGCGATATCATTATTTGTGCTTGTTGCCAGCTTTGTACCGGAATCTTTTTTATAATTATCAAAATTGATTGTCAAAGCAACTTCTTTTTCAACAGGGGAAAATGCGTAATCAAGATGACCGCCAAGCGCAATAGGAGGAACATCGGCGTAAGAATCTTTTGTCAAGTCCAACGCCTTTTTTGTTTCCATGTTTAACAAGAAAAGATGACTAACTTTCTCGCCGCGCCAATCATTAAAGTTGCGGTAGTAGAGACTGGTGAAAATTTTAGCTTTCACTTTACTTGCTTCGGCAGCTTTATCTTTTTGTTCATTGCATTCTTGAGAATCACAATCCGGATAAACCGATGAAACAAACAATGCAAACTTTCCATCTTTACTCCAAACCAAGCCGGAAGCGCCTGTGTAAAGAGTTGTAAGTTGTTCATCATTTTTACCATCGAGATCACAAAGCCAAATCTGTCCCTTCATTTCGTAAGCAATCTTTTTTCCGTCGGGTGTAAACTTTGGTGCGCTTTCACCGGCTTCGCTATTTTTAAGCGGATGTAAATTTGTTCCATCAGAATTCATTAGCCATATATCGGTATTGCCTTTGTTAGCTTCCATGTTATAAGTTGTAACAGAAAATGCAATTAGTTTGCCGTCCGGCGATAAGCTGTAATCGCCAATGCGTTTCATGTTCCATAAATCTTCTACAGTTATTGCCCGTTTTTGAGCAGAAAGAGTTGTAATTGATAGAATTAAAAGTAAAAAGCGAAGGAAGTATTTCATTGCAGCCTCGAATGTTTTTTAATGATTGCAAATTAGGAAAAGCCCGGTGGAAATTAAACACCAATCTGATTACTTGTGAAGAGGTAATTCTTTGTAGCGTAGTTGTTTGGAAGCAAACTTTAGCGCCTCTTTTATGTCTTCTTTTTCAAGTTCGGAATGCTCTGTCAAAATGTAATTCTCGTCATAACCTTCAGCTAACATTTCAATAATTGTAGAAATAGGCATTCGAAGATCGCGAATACAAGGCACACCTCCCATTTTATTAGGATCATTGGTTATTCTTTTGTAGTTGTACATCTGTTCTCCTTGATTACCATAATCAATTTACTGAATGATTTTTGTAAATTAAAGAGAAATGGAACTGAATGGTTTATAGGTGCGTTATCTGTTTAGTAAGTTTAATAAACGAAAGAAAACATGATAAAAGAGGCAAAAACAGAGCACAAAGTTCACGAGTTAATTAAAAAGAGATGGAGCGCGAGGTCGTTTTCAGAAAAAGAAATTACTCAGGTAGAGCTCGATACGATTCTAGAAGCTGCGGGATGGGCTTTTAGTGCAATGAATTATCAACCATGGCGTTACATCTACGCCTTCAAAAAGGATTCGGAAAATTTTTCAAAATTGGCAGATTGCCTTACCGGTTCAAATAGGATTTGGGCAAAAGAGGCGTCTGTACTAATTATGTCGTTAGCGAAAAAGAATTACGATGATGGTGTTCTAAACAAGTCAGCTTTGCATGATGTTGGTGCTGCTAATGCAACTTTGATGTTGCAAGCAACCTCAATGAACATTTATGGACATTTAATGGGTGGCTTTGATAAAGAAAAAGCTGTTGAGCTTTTTAATATAGATAAAGCCGAATACGAGCCGGTTGTTTTTATAGCGCTTGGATATCTCGATAAGCCGGAGAAATTAAAAGAACCCTTCAAAACTCGCGAAGTTACTCCGCGTACACGTAAAGCAATTTCCGAGTTTGCTGCTGAGTTCAAAAGCGAAACAGAAGAAGTGTTAGCAAGATAATTTACTGAGGCATTAAGTGGCAATTAAACTTGCCGCAGCTTCATCCAGCATCCAAATTAGCTTTCCTTGTTTTGGTTTAACAAATGAAGCCGGCAGTTTTTCAAAATCAGTTCTCTTGTTGAGGATCGTATCAATCATTTTTGCCTTGCTGGCTCCGGTTACAAGAAAAATTATTTGATCTGCGTTGTTAATTACTTCGCCAGTTAAAGTTATTCGTTTCTGATTAAGCAAGGGATGCAGAGCAACTTCGCAAATGTTTTTAGAGTCAAGTAATTCTATTTGATTGGGAAAAATTGAAGCGGTATGTCCGTCTTCTCCTAAACCGAGTAGAATTAAATCGAACGATGGAAAACCATCTTTCATTACAACATTTTCCTTTATGATGCTTGAATAACTAACTACTTCTTCTGCCGGAATGTTGTCTCCATCAATTGGAAAAATATTTTCCGCCCGGATTTCAATTTTACCAAACAGATTTTCTTTTGTCATCAAGTAATTGCTATCCGGATGATCAGCCGGAACGCAACGCTCGTCACCCCAAAAGAATTTTATCTTGTTCCACAGAATTTTGTCTTTGTAATTCCGGGATAAATATTTAAAGATTGTTTTTGGTGTAGAGCCGCCGGATAATGCTACAGTAAAATAGTTCTCAGAAGCACTGGCGCCACTCTGTAAAATCTTGGCAATCTTTTCGGAAAGTTCCTCTACACCTTTTGAAACATCAATTTTACAACTCACAGTAAACTCCATCATCGCTCAAATTTTTGCACGGATATCGCCAAGTCATGTTTGCGCCTTCTATTAATTCGTCGGTTTTTTCCGGTCCCCAGCTGCCGGAAGGATAACCAAACAGCGGAATGTCTTTATCGTTCTTCCAAGCATCTAAAACCGGAGTTAGAAATTTCCACAAAGCCATTACTTCTTCGGTTCTAGCGAACAATGTTGAATCGCCTTTCATAGAATCATAAATCAAGCGTTCGTAAGCAGAAGGAATTCTTTCGACGGATAAATCGGAATAATGAAAATCCATATTCACGGTTTGCACATCAAAACCTTGTCCCGGAATTTTCATCCCGAACTTTAGCAAAATTCCTTCATCCGGCTGAATTCGAATAACAAGCTGATTATGAGAATTCATCTCGCCGTTTTTCTTAAACAAAAAGTGTGGCGTTTGCTTGAAGTGAATTACAACTTCGTTTACACGGGTAGGCAAACGCTTACCGGTTCTAATATAAAAGGGAATACCACCCCAGCGCCAGTTATCAATGTAAAATTTCAGCGCGGCAAAAGTTTCTGTAGTAGATTCCGAAGCAACACCCTTTTCGTC
>DAIEQT010000452.1 GCA_027347545.1 Ignavibacteria bacterium
ACACAGCCTCGCAGATCGGCATGAAAGAAGTAAACCTTCCTTTTTCTGGAAGTTATTCTTTTATCGAAACTGAAATGTACTGGCCGATAAATCATATGGTTGCTTCAAAAGAAAAAGCTTTAAAATGTAATTCATGTCATAGTAAAGAAGGGCGGTTAGATTGGAGAGCATTAGGATATTCGGGTGACCCTATGAAAGTAAAAGGAAGAAAATTCTAAGAGAGCGATACATGAATGACATAGTAAAAATCGGAATAATTATTTGCGACAGATACAAAAGCTGCACTGGCGGAAAACGTTTCAGATCAGTTAAGGAAAGAGCCGGAGCTTTTGATATTTATAAGGATAGAGAAGTTGAGCTGGTCGGCTACACAACTTGCGGCGGTTGCCCCGGCGGTAATATAGAATATGCACCGGAGGAGTTAAAGAAAAATGGCGCTGAAGTTATTCACCTAGCAACCGGAATGGTAGTTGGATATCCACCATGTCCTTATATCGGTACATTCAAGAATTTTATTGAAAGCAAATATAATTTAAAGGTTGTAGTTGGAACTCATCCAATTCCGGAAAAGTATTTTCTCACTCATTCCGAATTGAAAACATGGAACTCGCCGGAATGGAAAGTAATAATTCAAACAACATTAAAAGAAAAAGAAATAAGATTGACTTACGATTAAACAACTAAAAACAAAAATATAAGGAGGCAATAATGCCTGGTTTAAATAGTACTGGTCCGGAAGGAAAAGGGAAAATGACTGGAAGAAGACTCGGTCATTGCAAATCAACAAAAGAATCTCAAACGGAAAATCCAACTGGCGAAAATAAAGAAGTTGTATTAGGAATTGGCAGAGGTGGAAAGCCACGTGGCGGCGGTAAAGGAAAGTGCGCCGGTGGCAGAAATGGCTATGGAAAGGGAGACAGAAGGCAGAATTAATACTTGTTGAAAATAAACCCCAAACAAAGAGGGGAATATTTCAACTAAAGATTCAAGAGCATGAATGATAATAGCTGTTGCAATATCAAAACCGGAAAGGAACTCTACCCTGTCGGATGTTTTTGGAAAAAGTTTTTTTTTCTTACTTCATAATTCGGATGATAAATCCGAAGTGATATTGAGTAATCCATTTTCATCTGAATTAGGCGGCGCCGGAATACAATCTGCAAAACTTCTGATAGAAAATTGCGCAGATGTATTAATAGTAAAGCAGATTGGAAGAAATCCTTTCCGGTTTCTTTCATCTGCTAAAATAAAGATTTATCAATCAGCGGAAACAACCGCCAGTGATGCAATAAGGTATTTTGCTGAAGGACAACTGAACATGATAGAAGAAACAAACAAAGATAATTCGTTCGGTAGAAAGCGAAAAAGAAGCGGTGAAAAATTTATAGATAAAAAGTATGTCAACGATAAAAAAGGAAATATATGAACAAGAGAATAGCTGTAGCAATTGAAGAAATAGGTACAGAAGAAAGAGTAGCTGAACATTTTGGAAGATGTTCAAAGTTTTATGTTTGCGAACTTGACGAACAAAAAATAGTATTAAAGACCGAAACATTTTTTAATCCTCTAGTCGGCGAGCACAGTGGTACTTGTCAATTACCCGGATATGTTGAACAATTCAACGTGAACACAATCATAGCCGGAGGCATGGGACAAAAAGCAGTATCAAACTTTCTTTCATTTGGAATTGATGTTATCACAGCACCCGGACTTCTTTTCGAAGAAGCTTTGAACCGCTATAATCAAGGAGAACTTGCTGGTTACGAGGCATGCAAGCACGATCACGAAAACAGTCATAATTGTCATTAAGGAATTGAAGTGATAATATCTATTGCCTCGGGTAAAGGAGGAACCGGTAAAACTACAGTTGCAACTAGTCTCGCATCCGTTAATCCCGGAAGTGTTTACCTAGACTGCGATGTTGAAGAGCCAAATGGACACATTTTACTTCATCCTCAATTTCATGTGGAAGTTCCAACAACTAAGAGTCTACCGGAAATTGATTATTCCAAATGCACATATTGCGGTAAGTGTGCGCAAGTTTGCGAGTTTCATGCGTTAATTAATTTGGGATCAGAAATATTTCTTATAGAAGAACTCTGTCATGGATGTGGAGCGTGTGAATATTTGTGTCCCGAAAAAGCTATAACAGAGAAGAGTAAAACAATTGGAATTGTCCGCGAAGGATTTTCAGTATTAAACAACATAGAATTTTATGATGGAGTTCTAAATATTGGTGAAGCTTCAGCTTCTCCAGTAATCAAAGATGTCAAAAAGAAAATTCAAGAAAATAAACTGAACATAATTGATTCCCCTCCGGGAACATCGTGTTTGATGGTTGAAGCAGTAAGAGATTCTGATTTTTGCATTCTTGTTACAGAATCCAGTCCGTTTGGGCTGCATGATTTGCGGCTTGCAATCGAAGTTTTGCAAATACTTAAAATTCCCTTTGGCGTTGTTATAAATAAGTATGAAAAATTATACACGGAACTTGAAAATTATTTGAACGAAGTTAAGATAAATGTTCTGATGAAAATTCCATTCGATAAGAGAATAGCAGAAGATTATTCAAATGGGAAAATGCCGGATGTGTTTTTAACTGTTCTGAATGAAGAGTTTAAAAATATCATAAAGAAAATACATGCACTAGTTGCAGTAGATCATATCAATACCACATTACATTAAAAGGAGTTCGTTATGGAAAACAACAATGGTTCTCTAGTATTTACAATGCCACGTATCGGAGAAAAGGCGCCGGAGTTTAAGGCGGTAACAACACAAGGAGATATCAATTTCCCAGAACAATTAGCCGGAAGTTGGGTAATACTTTTTAGTCATCCGGCGGATTTTACTCCTGTTTGTACTTCTGAATTTATAACCTTCGCTTTTTTAGAAGAAAAGTTTATGAAAGCTAACTGCATGTTAGTTGGTTTATCTATTGATGGAATATACAGCCACATTGCATGGCTAAGAACAATTAAAGAAAAAATTGAATACAAAGGCATGAAAAATGTCGAGGTCAATTTCCCTTTGATTGAAGATATCACAATGGAAATTGCTACGAAGTATGGAATGATTCAGCCGGGAGAAAGTTCTACAAAAGCAGTGAGAGCAGTTTTTGTTATTGATCCGAAAGGAATTATACGGACTATCATTTATTATCCATTAAGCTTAGGTAGAAATTTCGATGAACTCTATCGTGTTGTAATAGCTCTTCAGACAGCAGATAATTTTTCCGTTGCTACACCGGCTGATTGGCAGCCTGGTGATGACGTTATTATTTCACCGGCTGGCTCATGTAGCGCAGCTAAAGAAAGAATGGAAGGTAAAGACGACTTAGTTTGTCAAGATTGGTTCTTCTGTTCAAAAAAATTAGATAAAGATAAAGTCCTAAAATCAATCATCAAAGATTAGAGTAATTGAACAGTGAGCGAAATTCAAAATTATTCTCAAGTGTTGGTTTTAAGCGGTAAAGGTGGAACTGGTAAAACTACTTTTGCCGCTTCGATTTCAAAATTGACTAAAAACAAAATTGTTATTGATTGTGATGTTGATGCTGCGAATCTATATCTTCTATTGAATCCCGAAATTGAAGCTCAGCAACAATTCTATGGCGGAAAGAAAGCAGAGATAGATTCTGAGAATTGCAACGAATGCGGATTCTGTGAAGAAATTTGCAGATTTGATGCAATACATAATTTTAGGGTTGATGTTATTAGTTGCGAGGGCTGCGGATTTTGTGCGAAGGTTTGTCCAGAACAAGCAATTTCTTTCGATTTCCACAAGACGGGGGACTTTTATTCTTGTGTACTCGAAGACGAATCGAAGTTTATTTATGAAAAGCTTATTCCCGGTGAAGGAAACTCCGGCAAACTCGTTAGCGAAATTAAAAAAGCAGCAACCGATAATATTTCGGAAGTAATTGAATGGATAATAATAGATGGACCGCCTGGAATCGGTTGTCCGGTTAATGCCAGTCTTTCCGGCACTGATTTCGTTGTTATAGTTGCAGAGCCAACGCTTTCCGGTTTGCATGATTTAACAAGACTTCTAGAACTATTAAAAAAGATGAAGTATACGCACGGTATCATCATTAATAAATTTGATTTAAATCTAGAGGTAACGGAAAAAATCAATGAATTGGCGAAAATGAACAATGTTGATGTTTTAGGTTATCTGCCATTTCATCATGATTTTGTTCGCTCGCTGCAATTAGGCAAAACAATAGTAGAATTTAATCTTGAGATAGGAAAACAAATTGAAAACATTTGGTTGGGTATTACTAGACATATAAATAATAAAAAAGGATTTATTAAATGAAAATTGCAATAACCTCTTCGGGTGGATCTATGGATGCGCTTGTAAGCGAACAGTTTGGACGCTGCCAATACTTTTTAATTGTAGATTCTGAAACTATGAAGTTTGAAGCCGTTTCAAATCTTGGAGAACAAATGCAGAGCGGCGCCGGCCCAAAGGCCGCAGAGTTAATCATCAATAAAGGTGCGGAAGTTTTATTAACTGGGCATGTTGGTGATAAAGCAGAAGCAGCTTTGAAAAAATCAGACATCATTATTGTTGACGGCTTGAAAGGAAATCTGAAAGTTAAAGATGCTATTAACAGCTATTTAGCTAAAAAATCATAGGAGAGAAAAGTGTTCGTACCTAAAAGAATATTTTTCACTAAAGGAGTGGGCAGACACAAAGAGTATTTAAGTTCCTTTGAAGCAGCCTTAAGAAACGCCGGTATTGAAATATGCAACTTGGTAACTGTTAGTAGTATTTTCCCTCCAGGCTGTAAAATTATTT
>DAIEQT010000465.1 GCA_027347545.1 Ignavibacteria bacterium
ATATAGTTAAGATGTGTTAAAAAAAGACCGGCAAGGTTTCTTGCCGGTTTATAGGTTAATTCTTCTTTTCCAACTTTTGCGGCGTCATTTCGCTCTTAGCGCCGCCAGCTAGTTTCTGGAATCTCTCCTCAAGCTGAATAATGCTTGGTTCATTAGGTACGTAAGTCTTTAGCTGCTGAACAATAGCAAGCGCTTCTTTATACATACCGAGATTTTCGTAATGGGTTAACAGCAAATCGTAGGAATTATACCAGCTGTTAAAATCTCTTGGATCTAAAGCAAGTTTTTCTTTAGCTGCTGCAATTACTTCTTTTGCGTAAGCTTCATAAAGCTTAAATGCGCCGGCGTTGAATAAAACCTTAGCAACGTCATGCTTAATTCTATAATCCATTGGAATAACCGCTCTAGGAATTTTTGATTCCATCTTTTCCAAAGTTGCAACAACTTTAGCGTTATTCTTTTCAGTATAGAGATAGTTAAGGGCTAATCTGATAAAAGCATTGCGGTAGTTTTGTACTAAGCGCTCATGGTTTTCATCAAAGAAAATTGTAGAGTCATTCAATCCGCGGAATTTGAATCCCGGTTTGTAAGAAGAGCTGTATCCGCTCGGTTCATCCATTAACTGAGCGTGCATGATTTTTTCATCTATGTATTCAAGTTGCTTAGAAGGATTTTTCTTTGGAACGACACGCCAAGCCATCCCTTCCATAATTAAATAATCTTCTAAGCTGATTTTGGAATCATCGGATACAGTTACTGCAAAGTAAACCGGGCGTTTCCATTCTGACTGAGCGATAATATCAAGCACAACTAAATCTTGAACACGTGCTGCTTGTACATCTCCAAACTGAGCCGGCGGCTGCATAGTCCATTTCAGTTTACCGTCTTTAACTATTGCGCTATCAGTAACGCCAAATTGTTTAATAATTTCTTGAGAAACCGGAATAGAAACTTCTTGCGGTTCCAAGCGTACAGGTTGAAGCTGATCAATCTCTTCATCCATAAAGCTAATATTTATCTTTTCTGTTCCGAACGGAGTAGTATTCTTTAGCTGTTTAACATACCATGGCGTATTAAGCAAGCTCAAGTTTGCAATACGAACATCGCGTCTTACACCTTGAACATCTTGCAAATACCAGAGAGGGAAAGTATCGTTATCGCCATTAGTAAATATGATTGCATTTGGCGCAACGCTTTGAAGCATATTGTAAGCGTAATCCCACGGAACATAATTTCTTGCGCGGTCATGCCAGAACCATCCGCCCTTTGCCATATTGAATGGGACTGCAATAAATCCTAACGCAAAGAAAGCAATTATAACCGGCTTAAGTAAATTTTGTTGAGCAAACTTTTCTTGTATCAATTCAATAATTCCTCGCACGCCAAGTCCAATCCAAAGAGAGAAGACGAAAAACGCCCCCACATAAAAATAGTCCCTCTCTCGAGGCTGGGGCTCTTGCTGGTTCTGGTAAAAGGCTGTTAGATAACCGAGAAAGATGAACATCACAATAAAGACGGAAGCCATTTTCCAATCTTTGCGGAAGTGGAAATAGAGCCCGAACAATCCGACAAGAAACGGTATGCCGAAGAATTGAGACCACTTAACTCCCGCATCTTGATAATTAGATTCTCTGCCGATGTAGTTCCAGAATAAATATCTGTTAAACATGTGATTGATTTGGTATGACCAAACGAAATCCAAATCGCTCTTGTAATCTGTATAAACTTTTTGCTGATGCGGTTCGCTTGTGTATCTTCTTTTCCAAATCGGGAAATCGCCATATTGCTCACGGTTTAGGTAGGATTCTAATTCGGAAAATGTCTTCGGACTGTTCATGTTCAACGGTGGTTCAAGATTTGCGCGAATAAGAATCTGCGAATAAGTTGTAACGCCGAGGATTCCAAACAGTAAGCATTTCAAAACTAAGTTTGATGTTAACTTCCGGTTCTTGCTCGTCCAATAGATTCCGTAGATAGTCGCGCCAACGATAGCAAAAAGACCAACAACACCAAGTGTTAAACTGTCTCTGCCTATCATGGAAACAACTTTGGTTAAATACTTTACAAGTCCGGGATAAACCGCAACAAGCGCAACTCCACCGGCAATAATCGGTAAGTAGAAAGAATTCTTGATGATAATTTTCTTGTATAGAACGCCCATGAAGATTAAGCTGACAGCGACAAATATCATTAAGAAGCGTGAATCAACAGCTTGATATTCTTCCGGTGATGGCGGAATCTGACCGGTTTGCGAGCCCCACATTAAAACGCCAATCACTAAAATTATTGCAGAGTGAATTATAAAATAAATTCCGGTTTTCTTAAGAACGGCTTCATCAGTTAAATATTTTCTAAAATAGATAACCATAACTACGGAAACAATTGCCAATACAGACATTAAGTGAACGCCGGTAGAAAGACCAATTAGATAAAAAATCATTACAATGTAGCGTTCGCTTTCAGGCTCGTCTGCTCTTTCATTCCATAAGAGTAATAACCAAACAATGAAACCGATAAAGAAGATTGAGAATGCGTAAACTTCAGATTCAACAGCGCTGAACCAGAATGTATCGCTGAATGTAAGTGAAAGTGCCCCTATGGCAGCCGGAATGTAAACTGTAAGTCCATCAAAAACAGATGTGAGTTCTTTCTTCCAGTAAGCGAGTATCACTTTAACAATGATTAAGTACAAGAATAAAACCGTGAACGCGCTTGAAAGAACCGATACAGTGTTAATTCGAAAACCTATGTCATCAGAAATTGGAAGCAGCGAGAAAAGTTTTCCGATTAATAGGAAAAAAGGCGTTCCCGGCGGGTGAGGTACTTGCATCAAGTATGATGATGCCGCAAACTCACCGCAATCCCAAAATGAAAGAGTAGGCTGCGCAGTTGAAAAAAATGTGAAAGCGGAAACAGCAAACACTATTGCCGCAAAAATTCTGTTAAGTAGTTTTTGACTCATTAGTTCACCGGAAAAATTCTATTGGTTTTCGGAATTCTCTTCGGGTTTCTTGAAGAGGTGGTCGTAATTTTTCTTTTCTCTGTTAACGTGATATTTCTCGTAAAGCAGTCTGAGCTTATCCATAGCCAGCTTATCCAAATCCTCATCATCTTTATTTCTCATAACCAAAATTTTGTACATTTCGGTTTCTCTGGGCTCAAACTTCCGCTCGTACCGTTTGAGGATTTCGAAGTAATTTTTCTGCTCTTTTCGGCTCATTTTTATTAGGTGAATCTTCAACTTGGGTGGTG
>DAIEQT010000477.1 GCA_027347545.1 Ignavibacteria bacterium
TGTAATGAATTAAATGTTGTTCCTCCAAATTGTGCGGGAACCATAAATAAGCGGGCGTAGAAAAGGTTAAATGAGTTGTAGAATTTGAAGTACTCGAAGTTTACACCGGCTGTAATAACATGTTTGCCGATGAAATAGCTAAAGTTATTTGTGAATTGTAAAACATCCTGATCTAATATGTTGTTAATTGAAAATGGTTCTTGACCAAGAGTTGTGTAAGCAATTCCATTCTCGGCAATCTCTATCGTAGGATAAATCTTCGGAGTATTTGCTTCTCTGAAGTCTCTGAATCTGTTGTAGCTTGCAAAGAATCTGTTTGACCAATTATTACCACGGCTGTTCAATTCTGCTGCAAATGAATTAAGTTGATTATTAATTCTATAACCGGAACTTTTAAATGGCAACGTATTTTCGTTTGGTCCTCTGCCTGTACCGTTATAACTAATAGCAAACGGGTGCGGAGGTAAATCGCGTCTTGCGTTTAGATAGTTGTATCTAAAAGTGAATGTATTGTCATCATCAATATTCCAATCGAACTTGATTAGGAATTTTTCGTTTTCGGTTTTATTAACATAGTTCTCATATGGACCAGGATCATAACCGAAAACAGATTTCATTCTTTGGCTGATAAGTTCCATATCAGAAGCTTTAACTCTTGATGTTCCAAAACCGGAAGTTCCACGATTTGCGGCAAAATTGCTGCCCGGGTCTTCGCGTCTTTCAATTTCTCCATTCATAAAAACAAATAATTTGTTTTCTATAATTGGACCGCTTGCTGTAAATCCAGTTTGGTTGTAAACTAAACTTGGATTAGCAACAACTTTATTACCTGAAACAGTATTGCCTACAAAATTCTCGTCTCTCATAAAACGGTACAAGGAAGCTTTATATTCGTTTGTTCCGCTTTTAGTAACTGTATTAATTCCAGCACCGGTAAATCCGCCTTCTCTTACATCAAACGGAGCTACCGATACTTGAACTTCAGCGACTGCATCGAATGGTACCGGTTCTGCGTTTGTTTGTCCGCCCGGCGCCGGATCATCAAGACCAAAAGAGTTGTTGAAATAAGAACCGTCTAAAGAAATGTTATTGTATAACCAGTTTTTTCCGCCGAAGCTAAAATTGCCGTCGCTTCTTGGATCTAATCTTGTAATGTCTCTAGTACTTCTTTTTATAGATGGCATTTCAGTAACTTGAAGCGGAGAAACAAATGTAGCTGCCCCGGTTCTGCTGCTATTCAACACATTATCTTTTTCCGCAGAAATTGTAATTTCTTTCAGATTAACATCTTCATTTTGCATTACAAATTCTGTTCTAAGATTTTGTCCCAGTGCTAAATAAATATTTTCCTGTTGTTCTTTCCTATATCCAATTGACGATACAGTTAATGTGTAAGGTCCGCCAATTTTTAGATTTGGAAGATTAAATCTACCGTCTGAAGTAGTATATACTCCATATTTTGTTCCGGTCGGCGTATGAACTGCAATTACAATGGCTGCAGGAAGTGTTTCGCCGTTGACATCCTTAACGATTCCATTCATTGATGCTGTTGTTAGGCCCTGAGGTAAAACTTCGAGCGGGCTTATCAACAGAAAGAACAAAAACAAGTACAGTAAGGTTGTGGTTTTTTTTCTCATACAGACTCCTCTTAGGTTAGTGAATTTGTTTTGAAGCAGTGTGAAGCCATAACTGTATTTATCTCAATTAAGGTTAAGCTTTTTTTTTACTTCTTAATAAGATAATAATTATTTAGAATATGCCGGTAATGTATTTAAGTCTGAACCTCTTGTTACATTTTCGTAACCAAGTCCGCCATTTCGATTGCGGAAATCGCAGCGTCCCAACCTTTATTACCGGCTTTAGTTCCGGCTCGCTCTAATGCCTGTTCGATAGAATCTGAAGTGATAACGCCAAAGATTACCGGAACTCCGCTCTCTAAACTTGCATGAGCCACACCTTTGGAAACTTCGGCAGCGATGTAATCAAAGTGCGGTGTTGCCCCGCGTATTACAGCGCCAAGACAAATTACAGCATCATATTTTTTTGATGCCGCAAGTTTTTTAGCTGCAAGCGGAATTTCAAATGCGCCCGGAACGTAAACAACTGTAATGTTGTCTTCTTCGCATTCGTGCCGCTTTAGGCAATCAGTCGAGCCGGATAAAAGACTTTTAGAAATAATCTCGTTGAAACGGGAAACTACAATCCCGAATTTTTTTCCTTTTGCGGTTAAATTACCTTCTAATATTTGAATCATTTTGCACCTTCTAATTTATATTGATTTATAAAGCAGTTAACATGTGCCCGAGTTTATCCCGTTTTGTTCTAAGGTATTTCGAGTTGCTTTCGTTTGGCTCCATCTCAACGGAAACGCGCTCAACTATATCAAGCTCATATCCCTTCAGACCGATAATCTTTTTAGGATTGTTTGTAATCAAACGAATTTTTGTGAGACCAAGGTCTTTCAAAATTTGTGCGCCTATTCCATACTCACGAAGATCAGCTTTGAAGCCGAGCGTTTCGTTAGCCTCAACAGTATCGCTTCCTTTATCTTGAAGTTCATAAGCGAGAAGTTTATTAACCAAGCCAATTCCTCTTCCTTCCTGCCGCATATAGAGCAATACACCGCGTCCTTCATTTGCGATCATTTCCATTGCAGCAGAAAGCTGCTCTCCGCAATCACATCTTTTGGAGCCGAACACATCTCCCGTTAAACACTCCGAATGAACGCGAACAAGTGTCGGTGTCCCATCACTTATATCACCCATAGTAAGCGCAAGAGGATTGTCATTCGGATCA
>DAIEQT010000497.1 GCA_027347545.1 Ignavibacteria bacterium
GTATAGCTAATCGTCGTTTCCGGGTTGAATGGATTGGGGTTGTTCTGGAATAATTGTATTCCCGGAATTGATTCGTCTGTTTCGTTTTTGAAATCATCAATGTGAGTAATTACATCGTTAGCCTTTATTGGATTAGCCCAAGTGCCATGTGTTAGAATCAGTTGCGAGAAAATTCTCTTTGTAAATTTGCCATGCCGAATTGTAAACCCGGCGCCGAATGTTGCAGCTTTAGTTTCTTTAGGAATATCAAAATAATCTGTAAATGAACATCTGTTATCAAGCACAGTAATCACTTTTGATTTTGCCGTTCCTTCATCAAAACCAATGTGAGGATGCATAACGTAGTCAACTATATCGCCTTCTGTAGTAAACAAAGAATCTGTTGTTATGTCTATCAGCAAATAATTTTTGCTGCCGGGATTTAAACTAGCCGGAACAAGCTGCATTTTGATTTCGGGAAGCGGCAACTGTTTCTTGGAACATAGAACAGAGATTGTTTCTGATTTGAGTTTAACCCCGTTAGCATCAAAGAAATGAAAAGTTAACTCTAAATCTTTCACTTGTTCTGTGAGTTTAAGAGCTAAACTTCCGTTAAAATAATTTGAACTAATATTTTGATTTAGAATTGTGCTATCGTTTAGTACAATTGAAAATGAGCGAACATCTTCGGATGTAAAAATCTCAACCGGAATTTGCTCACCGTATATCTTTTCATTCTTTGGTTCAGTAATAATGGCTTTGTTGTATGTTGTGTAGGCAGTCCATACCGGACGCGGAGTTCCATACTTATCATTTTGATTTGCGAACTCAATTAATCCAAACCATTCTTCTGGGGTAGAATCGTGAAAAAATTCATTTCCACTTTTCCACCAGCCGTCGTGATATTGAAAAACAACACCGCCTTGAGCGCCGGCGTCTATCAAACTTCTGTACATCAATAAATCGCCGCTGGTTTGCCGGGCAAGTGTATTCCCGCCGTAAGTATCTTTTGTACTTGGAGAGCCTGGCGAAACCGACAGTCCATATTCGGTAACGATAAATGGTTTTGTAGATGCGCGATTGTTTTTCAAAAAATGTAAATATCCGGAGTAGCCATGAGAGCCGCTTATTGTTACGGGATTGTAGATGTATGCGTTGTATGCTGTAAAATCAAAAATATCTGCGTTGATATAATCGCCGACAATTGTATTTGAAAATGAAACCGGTATGCCGCTATGTCTTTGATGAATTAAATCTCTAACAGCTTGCCAAATGTTAAGAAGGTTTTGTGCACCCGCGCTGTAGATATGAGCGACTTGCGGTTCATTCATTATTAGATAGCCGATGATGCATTTATACTTATTGGAGTAATTTAGAACCGAGTTTACTTGATTCATCGCGGAAGCTCTGAATGACTGTGAACCAAAATCTCCCGCCGGGTCAATCCAAATTCCGAACAGTATTTTCAGTCCCGATTCTTCGACAAGTTTTAATTCTTCTTCTGTTATTGCGCCCCAAGTGCGGATTGTATTGAATCCTCCATTTTTAATTCTGTCTAAATCAAATCTTATTAAATCAGAATCGAACTTGTAAATCCATGGCACCTGTCCCGGTCTGGTGTGCGTTTCATAGCCAATGCCTTTAACGAAAAACTTCTGACTATCTATGTAATACCAGCCGTTTGTTATTTGAACATTCTGTGCCAGGTAGATTTTCGAAAAACAAAGTAAGATTAGAAAAAATATTTTTTTGGGATTTATCATTTCATCAAAATTAATTTCTTCGTTTCGCTGTAACTGCCACTTTGCAATCTGTAAAAGTAAACACCGGATGACAATTTATAATTTATAATTGAGAATTTAGAATTATATGTTCCAGCTTGCTGAAATTCGTTTACAAGAGTTGCAACTTCTCTTCCTAGAACATCGAAAACTTTTAATGTTACGTTTATCGTTTCACCTTTCACGTTTGACGGGATTGTGTAGCTTATAGTGGTTTCCGGGTTAAACGGGTTTGGGTAGTTTTGTGAAAGATAAAAGTGAGATGGAATGCTTTCTTCATCCTCAAGGTCAGTGTTTCCGACTACATCTTCAAGAAGCCAATTGTCCGGATCGAGAGAAACCGACAACGGCTGTCCGCTTATTGGAATAATCCAGCCTTGATCTTGTTGATCATTAAATACGCTGGTAAAAATTGTTGATTTGTTGGTTGTTATTTTTATCTGAACCGGCATCGTAAAAAATTGTGGGTTAGTATTTACGTTCTGTTTCAAACGGAAAGTTAGATGGAACAAATCACCATTGATTTGTTTTGAGCTCCATCCGACTGTGTACTTTGGATAATTTTCGCCGTAAATCCATTGCTTAAAAAAGTAATCTAAACTTTTGCCGTAAACTCTTTCTGCAATTCGTTGGAAGTCTTCTGTTGTTGCTACATTATAAGAAAGACCCGGTTCAATAAGATATTCTTTCAGAATTTTAAAGAAGTTTTCATCACCAACGACTCCGCGAAGCATATGAAGTACAACTCCTCCTTTACTATAAGATCTGGAGCCGCTGAATATTTCTGAAATTGTAGAAATATCCTTCACGTAAATTGAGCCTTTTGCATTCTTAGCAGAATTCATTATTGCATTTACATCAGTCATGAAAGCGCTGCTTCCATATTTTGCTTCGTAGTAAATGCTCTCGCTGTAAGTAGCAAAGCCTTCGTTCAGCCAGATATTCTGCCAATCTTTGCAAGTTACCCAATCTCCAAACCATTGATGAGCAAGCTCATGTGCTACTACATCTTCCCGGAATGTTGACATAGAGGAAACAGTTTGATGTTCCATGCTTACACTGTTCATAACTTGAGCTTGACCATACTTCTCGGCTATGAATGGATAGAGTCCAAACTTTTCCGAAAAGATTTTTAACATGCCGGGCACTAAATCCAGATTGGCTTTATTAGCGCTGAACAGTTCCGGAAAAACATAATGACTTACCGGCATAACTTTCCCGGTCTCGTATTCAAATGGTGTATCATATTTATGGTAATTTGTCATTGCAAGCGAGATGAGATAATTTGCGATTGGGTAACGGTTCTTCCATTTATAAGTTGTAGTTCCATCCACATTATTAACAGTTTCTGTTAATACACCGTTGGAAATAGATGTGAAATATTTATCAGCGGTAATCCAAACATCAGAAGAATCTGCTTTATCTGCCGGGGTGTCTTTGCTTGGCCACCATGATTTTGCGCCGTATGGCTCGCTCAAAGTCCAAATTATTGGCTGTCCGGAGTGTGCTGTGAAAACAAAATCTCCAAATCCGGCGCTTTGCGGATAGCCGCTATACTTGATTGTTACTGCAATTAATTCTCCCTTCGCATATTCTTTTTCTAGGTTGATCTTTAGCTGATCGTTGCTCTGAGAGTAAGCTACCGTAACATTGTTAGATGTAACTGAAGAAACCGCCATAGTTGTTACAAGATCAAGATAAAAGTTAGTTAGCTTATCAATTGATGACCAAGCTTTAACAGTTACCTCGCCGGTTAGTAATTTGCTGTTGTAGTTGACTGAGAGATTTAGTTTATAATAAGTAACATCAATTTTATCGTCTCCCGGATATGCAACTTTGCTAAGCCGGTTTGAGCTGTTGAACGCTCTAATTTTTCCTTCGGAACAGTATTGCGATGCGTCATCTTGAGAGAATAAATTGCTCGATAGCAATAAGAAAAAACAAACCGTAAATAATGTTTTCATTTCAATTCATCCTAAAGGTTGATTAAAGATATTTCAGAAGTCTCAAAGTAAAAAGTGAAATATAATTCTCTACAAATTTAACACCTTTCTTTTAGAGATGAGTTTATTTCGTTAATTTCAAAGTGTGTTTCCAAACTATACCAACGGATTTTTATGAAAAAGAAACTTCCGCTTCACATTAAAATTTTAATTGGACTTTTAACCGGCTTATTTATTGGACTGTTGTGCAATGTGTTTCTGCCCGGCAATCCAAATGTATCATGGTTTGTTATAAGTGTTGCCTATCCGGTGGGGCAAATATTCTTACGCATGATTTTTATGATCATTGTTCCCCTAATTTTTACCGCAATAGTTTTGGGCGTAGCTGATTTTAGAGATTTAAAAAAGATTGGAAGGGTCGGCGGTAAGGTTTTGCTGTTTACCGTTATCATCACCGCTGTTTCGGTTATTATTGGAATGACGCTAGTAAATGTTTTTCAGCCGGGAAGCGGAATGAACGAGCAAGACAGAGCTACGCTTATTCAAACAATTACAAACAAACAAAACGTTGGCGGTATTTTAACTTCCGCAAGGGAAGCCAAATCATTTACACAGATTGTTGTGGACATCATTCCAAGAAATCCTTTTGTGGATATTGTTGGCTTTCTCGATCCAAATTATAAAGGCGGTGGATTGCTTTCCATAATGTTCTTTGCGCTAATATTTGGAATTGCGATGACGGTTTCCGATAGAGAAAAGATTGAACCGCTTACTAAAGTATTGCAAAGCTTATACGATGTGGTGATGAAGATTATTGACTTTGCAATGAAGCTGGCTCCGTATGGGGTGGCTGCACTTATTTTTTCAACAGCGTCCCAACTTGGGTTTCAAATAATAGGAATGCTCTTAAAGTATGTTCTTGTTGTGTTGTTCGCTCTGGTGCTTCACTTTATAGTAACGTACGGAATCATAATTAAGTATGCTGTTAAGAAAAATCCCAAAGAGTTTTTTAAGAATTTGAGCGAAGTAATCTTAACGGCATTTTCAACTAGCTCTTCCAACGCAACTCTGCCAACCTCTATTCGAGTTTCCGTAGAAAAACTTAAGCTTGATAAAGACATTGCCAATTTTGTTTTGACGATTGGTTCAACGGCAAATCAAAACGGAACTGCTTTGTATGAAGGAATCACTGTGTTATTCCTCGCTCAGTTTTACGGCATTGATCTTTCAATTGCTCAGCAGCTGCTTGTAGTATTTCTTTCCATTTTGGCTGGTGTTGGAACGGCCGGAGTTCCGGGTGGTTCGCTTCCGCTTGTTGTAATGGTTTTGCAAACCGTGGGCATTCCCGCAGAGGGAATCGGAATCATACTTGGCGTGGATAGAATACTTGATATGAGCCGCACTGTTGTTAACGTTGGCGGCGATATAGTTCTTGCAAGCTGGGTGGATGCTACTGAATTAAAAACATAAGTTATCATTTCGTAAAAGGGAAAAAGACTATTCTTTTTCCCTTCATCTCAAATTCATTCAAAAAAGAAATTTAGTTCGTTAGTCTTATTTGAACTCATTTTCATTACTAACTGAAGTTACGCACTTTGTGATTTCTTAGTGTCCTTGTGACTTGGTGGCAACAGAAAACATAAGAAATTGAGCCACAAAGGCACCAAGACACCAAGTTTCACTAAAAATAATTCACAAAATTCAATTCATGCGTAACTTCAGTTATTTATCAAACCGAGAGAGGGTAAAATGAAATTAGCAGTTATTGGAACCGGATATGT
>DAIEQT010000502.1 GCA_027347545.1 Ignavibacteria bacterium
TATTTTGACCAGCTGCCGGAAAGAATTGCTTCCCATTTTAACTTGAAGAACCAAGCAGATAATTGGATGAGCAAAGGCGGTTACATGATATTTCACTATGGCGTTATACTCTTCTTCTTCTTACTTTTTTGGGGATTGAGCTTTTTGGTTCCCCGCTTTCCCCCATCTTTAATAAATTTACCAAACAAAGAATATTGGCTCGGCGAGACTCGTAGAGAGAATACTTTTCTAAAGCTGCAAGCAATGATGTTTTGGATTGGCAACGCGTGTTTAGCTCTTTTTATATATGTGTTTTATGAACTCTTAAACGCAAACATTAATTGCACCGGGCAAATCAGCAGCTTTTCTTGGGTAAGTATAATAATCTTTTTATCTGTCAATGCATTCATAGTAATCAAGTACGTACTCTATTTCACTAAAAAAGAAAACCAATCGGATGAATGATGAAAACCAAAATTATGTTTTTAGTTCTTTTATGTTTTTTTATTTCTGTTCCAGCACAAGTCACAAATTCTATTGTTCCAAAGCCGGTAAGTACAGAAATTCAAAAAGGCAGCTTTGTTATCAGTTCTCAGACCAAAATAAGGGTTGAGCCAAACGAAGAAATGCAATCGCTTGGCGATTTGTTAGCTACCGCCATTAACAGCAAACTCGGGACAAAAGTTTTTGCTACATCACAGATGGTACGCGACGTTCCCCAAAGCTTGATTCAGCTTGAAATCAATAAAGAGATTCAACATGCTGAAGCATATACTATTTCTATGAAACCAAACTTGGTTAAGATTTCCGCCGGAAGCGGAAACGGATTATTCTACGGAATCCAATCGCTGTTTCAATTATTTCCGATAGAAGTAAAAGGTAAATCGTTTTCACTTCAGTGCGTAAATATTAAGGATGAGCCACGTTTTGCCTGGCGCGGTGTGCACCTTGATGTCTGCCGTCATTTTTATCCGGTAGAATTTGTAAAAAAATATATTGATGTTCTCGCAATGTACAAGATGAACACGTTCCATTGGCACTTAACGGAAGATCAAGGCTGGCGAATTGAAATTAAAAAATATCCTAAACTTACAGAAATCGGCTCGATGCGAAAAGAAACGATGAAAGATGGCAAACCTCATGGCGGATTTTATACTCAAGAACAAATTAAAGAAGTTGTTGAATATGCCCGCCAACGTTACATTACAGTTGTTCCGGAAATTGAAATGCCTGGGCATTCGCAAGCAGCGCTGGCTGCTTATCCGGAATATTCTTGCACAGGCGGACCATTTGAAGTTGGAACAACCTGGGGTGTGATTGAAGATGTTTACTGTGCCGGCAACGATAAAACTTTTGATTTCCTAGAAGATGTTCTCACGGAAGTGATGGCGCTTTTCCCAAGCCAGATAATTCATATCGGCGGCGATGAATGCCCAAAGACAAGATGGAAATCTTGCGAGAAATGCCAGGCAAGAATTAAAGCTCTTGATTTGAAAGATGAACATGAGTTGCAAAGTTATTTCATTCAACGCATTGAAAAATTTGTAAACTCAAAAGGAAGAAAGATTATTGGATGGGATGAAATTCTTGAAGGCGGACTCGCGCCAAACGCAGCAGTTATGAGCTGGCGTGGTATTGATGGCGGAATTGCCGCTGCGAAAGCAAAGCACTTTGCTGTTATGTCTCCCGGTACTCATTGCTACTTCGATCATTATCAAGGTCTGCTTAACGAGCCCAAGGCAATTGGCGGATTTACACCTCTAGAAAAAGTTTATTCTTATGAGCCTGTTCCGGAGGCGCTTAATGAAGAAGAAGCTAAATACATTATGGGCGCACAAGCAAATTTATGGACTGAATACATTGAAACAACAGATTATCTTGAATATATGTTACTGCCGAGAATGATTGCTCTAAGCGAGGTTGTGTGGTCACCAAAAGCTTCGCGAGATATTAAAGATTTTCTAGAGCGAATGAAATTTCAATACGACTATCTATTGAAGAATAATTACAATTTCAGAATTCCGGCACCTGCTGAAAGCGGCGAGCGATTTATAAAACATACAGACAAAGTTAGTCTAGCCTCTCCAATAGCCGGTTCAAAGATTTTCTATACAACGGATAATTCAGAACCAACAACAAGTTCCTTGTTGTATAAAACTCCAATCCTTGTTAAAGATCAGACAATCATCAAAGCAAAAACATTTTTGAAAAACGGCAAAGCAAGCCCGACAACACAAGTAGTATGCACGGTTTTAGACAGCAGCAAGAACGGATTAAATTATAAACTATACAACGGCGAATGGCTTTCAATTCCCGATTTTGATGTTTTAGAGCCGGTCAAAACCGGCAAGGCTTACAAAGTCACTTTAGCTGATGTTCAACCGAGAGAAGATTTTTACGGAATACTTTGGGAAGGAAAGATTAAAATTGAGAAAGCCGGCGAATACACTTTCTATTTAGCTTCCGATGACGGCAGCAAACTACTCATCAACAAAAAAGTTGTTGTTGATAATGACGAAACCCATGGCTTGGTTGAAAAAAACGGAAAGGTAACTCTGGAAAAAGGGCTGCTACCAATTCAAATTTTGTTTTTTGAAAACGGTGGCGGTCAAGCGCTTAAGTTGGAATTTGAGTGTCCGGGAATTACACGCAGAGCAATTCCGGCAAGCGCATTTTTTGTTAATTAACAAATCACGTTTCGCAAAATAATATTTTGGATTGCCACGACCTTCAGGTCGTGGGATAGTAAACAAAAAAATAAACGGCTTTAGCCAAAATCACCGCTATAATTGGGCTAAAGCCCATTTCTTCTTGTTAATCTGATCCCCGACATAAATGTCAGGGTAATTCAATTACAAGTTTTGCGTAAGGTGAGTTAGTAATTTGTCATTCCCGCGAAAGCGGGAATTTATTTTCAATATTTAACTCAAGATATTATGACAACTAGAAGAGATTTCCTTAAAACGGGCGGACTCGCGTTAGCCGGATTGAGTATCGCCAATAATTTGTTTGCTAAATCTTTCATTCCGATCGGATTCGAAAGCAAGCGCCCAAAGATTGGCGAGCGTAAGTTTATCAGCGATGCTGTTGAAGCAAAAATTGTTGAGGTGAAAAAGAAGATTGCTGATGAAGAACTTGCCTGGCTTTTTGAGAATTGTTTTCCAAACACTCTCGACACAACCGTAACGCACAAACTTATTGGGGGCAAACCCGATACATTTGTAATTACCGGCGATATCAATGCAATGTGGCTCCGCGATTCGACAGCGCAAGTCTGGCCTTATCTTCCGCTAACGAAATCCGACAAGAAGCTAAAAGATTTAATCGCGGGAGTTATCAACCGGCAAACGAAATGTATTTTAATTGATCCATACGCAAACGCATTTAATGATGGTCCGGCAGATTCTCCTTGGAAAAACGACATCACGGAAATGAAGCCGGAACTTCACGAGCGCAAATTTGAAATTGATTCGCTTTGCTATCCGGTTCGTCTTGCTTATAACTATTGGAAAACCACCGGCGATGTTTCTGTCTTTGATAAAGACTGGGTAGCCGCAATGAAATTGGTTCTGAAAACTTTCCGCGAGCAGCAGCGCAAAGATGGGACTTCACCTTACAAGTTTATGCGCAATACTGCTTGGGCAACAGATGGAGTTGTACTCGGCGGCTTCGGAAATCCTATCAATCCGGTTGGACTTATTGTTTCTGTTTTCAGACCTAGTGATGACGCAACAATCTTTCCCTTCTTGATAGCTTCAAACTATTTTGCTGTGGCTTCCTTAAAACAGCTAACGGAAATCTTCAAGGCAGTAATTGGAGATAAAGATGCGGCGAGAGATTTTGCTTTGCTTGCTTACGAAGTTGAAGAAGCATTAAAAGTTTATTCAATGGATGATCATCTCAACTTTGGAAAAATATTTGCTTACGAAGTTGATGGATTTGGCAATAAACTTTTTATGGATGATGCTAACGTTCCGAGTTTGCTTTCGCTTCCCTATCTCAATGCTCTTGATGTAAACAATCCGGTTTACCAAAACACGCGCAAATTTTTATTCAGCAAGAGCAATCCATATTATTTTGAGGGCAACGCTGGAAAAGGAATTGGCGGACCGCATGCCGGACTTGGAATGATTT
>DAIEQT010000516.1 GCA_027347545.1 Ignavibacteria bacterium
TAATCATCTTGGTACTCAAGCTCTTTACAATTCAAGTTTCCAAACACGAATACTATACAAGAATTGCGGAAACACAGCAGTACAAACCGCAGACAGTTAAAGCCGAGCGCGGATTGATTAAAGACGCAAATGGAGAAGTACTCAGCTATACCTTCAGCAATGTTTCATTTTTTGTTGATAGAAGAATGCTGGATAACAAAAAAATTGACGCAATTGCAAAAGTGTTTTCAAAAGAGATGGGAAAAACAAAAAGCTTCTATGTCAACTTAATCAAGTCAGCCGGTAAAACAGTTTGCATCGAAAGCAAAGTTCCGATGCAGCAAGCAAACAGACTAAAGAAATTTGTGATTGACGGACTTACATATCAAGAAGATTTCTCTCGCGTTTATCCTTACGGAAATTCTGCATCTCATATTCTTGGTTACGTGGATAAGAAAAGCGGAACCGGAATTGAAGGTATAGAAAAGATATACAATGATAAACTCACCGGTACAGACGGCTATTTTATTTATGAAAGAGATGTATTAGGCAGAATTCTTTCTATTGATGAAGATATGTCAACTGCTCCTATTGGCGGCAACACGATTAATCTGACAGTTAATAAAACCTATCAAAGAATTCTTGAAGAAGAATTAATTAATGGATTGCAAAAGTTTGGCGGTGAATCTGCTGTCGGAATAATAATGAATCCAAACACCGGCGCAATTTTAGCTTTAGCAAATTTACCGGATTTTGACCCTGCTAATTACAATCTGGCAGAAGCTAACAGCAGAAGAAACAGAGCCATTACAGATACTTACGAACCCGGCTCAACAATGAAATCCATTACGATGTCTATTCTATTTGATCAAAAGCTAGTTGAAGAAAATGAACCGGTTGATACAGAAAATGGAAGTTATAAATATAAAGGTGTTACTATTTACGACTCTCACAAAAGCGGAATACTTACTGTTCGCGGAGTTTTAGAGCAATCAAGCAACATTGGTATGGCAAAACTTGCAGAACGTTTGGATGCGGAAGTTTTCTATAAGTATCTGCGTGATTTTGGTTTCAGCAATAAATCATCTTTCGATTTACCAAGCGAGGCTGAAGGGTTACTTAAACTACCAAAGAAATTTACAGGTATCACCAAAGCATTTATGTCTTACGGTTATGAATTGGCAGTTACTCCGCTTCAAATAATTACAGCCTACAGTGCAATTATAAACGGCGGAAATCTTTATCAGCCATACATTACTAAATCAATAACAGATCATAGCGGAAAAGTAATAGAAGAAAAACAACCGGAGAAAATTAGAAGCGTAATTAGCCCGGCAACTTCGGTTAAAATGAAAGACTTAATGATAGGTGTTGTAGAACATGGCTCCGGTACTGCAGCAATGCTTCCTGATGTTTTAGTTGGAGGAAAAACCGGCACATCACAAAGACTTGTAAACAATAGTTACTCAAGCTCAAGTCATAACTCATCATTCATTGGCTTCTTTCCTGCCGATAATCCTTCGGTTATAATTTATGTGCTTGTAAATGCTCCAAGCAGAGGTCAATACGGTGGTCTTGTTGCTGCGCCAATTTTTCATGATGTAGCAAAAAGAATGATTGAATCGGATGTAAACCTTGTTAAAGAAAAGAAACAAATTCCGCGCGATAACAAATTGATGGATCAGTTAATCGCAGATTTAAAAACAGCACCAAAGAACAACAAGCGTTCTTATCTAAATGTTGCCGAAAAGAAAGAAACAATTTCAAATAGAAAATTTTACAGCAGCGATACTATGCCTAATCTTGCAAACAAATCTATGCGTGATGCGATTGCTCAGTTGAATACTATGAAGATGCAGTGGAAAGTAAACGGAATTGGAAAAGTTGTTTGGCAAAGTATAGAACCAGGCACACAGTTAACTCCCGGAACGGTCTGCACCTTAAAGTGCGAAACAGCAATAAAAAAAGTTAAACAGAGTTCGACAGAATGAAATTAAACGAACTTCTAAATAATGCGAAAGTTGTTCAGGTTGTAGGTAACGCTGAACAAAAAGAAATTCTGAGTCTAGCAATTGATTCTAAAACTGCTGGAAAAAATTCTATCTTTTTTGCAATCGAAGGTTTCAAAACAGACGGGCATAAGTTTGTTCAAGATGTGATAAATCAAGGTGCGGATGCAGTAGTTGTCCAAAACGCAGACGCTGTTCCGGATCAAGTGTTTGCACATGCCGGTTGCGTCAAGATTGTTGTAGAAGATACAAGGAAAGCATTAGCTGAGTTTTCAAATATTTTTTACGGCGAACCTTCTAAAAAATTAAGACTGATTGGCATTACCGGTACAAAAGGAAAATCAACAACTGCATTTTATGTAAAGAATATTTTTGAGAATGCCGGATTCAAATGTGGATTGATTGGAACGATTGCAAATTACATTGGCGATAGAGAAGTAAAGACAATGCTTACTACGCCGCAATCGCACGAAATAAATTTCTTACTTGCAGAAATGGTTAAAGAAGGCTGCACTCATTGTGTTATGGAAGTTTCATCTCACGCATTACGTTTGAATAGAGTTGATTACATGAGTTTTGCTTCAGCAATTTTCACTAACATAACTTCAGATCACATGGATTATCACAAAACATTCGAACACTATTTTGATTCAAAGAAGATATTGTTTGATATGATTCATGCTGAAGGAACGATTGCTTTCAATGTTGATGATGAAAATGGGAAAAGTATAGTAAAACAATCCGCTGCCAATAAAGTTTCCTACGGAACAAAAAAGAATTCGGATTTAAAAATTGAAAATGTAGAATTTGATCTTGAGGGAACAAAGTTCGATCTGACTTGGCAGGGGCAAGTTTATAAAGCTGAAACAAGTTTAGTTGGACATTTTAATGCCTTAAATGCTGCTTCTGCTTTTGCAGTAGCTGTAGCAGATGGAATGAAACCGGAAACGGCTATTGAGGGAATTAAAACCACGCCGCAAGTTCCCGGCAGATTTGAAGTAGTTGGAAAGAAAAATAAAAAAGTGATTGTTGATTATTCTCATACCTCTGATTCTTTGAAGCAAGCGTTAGTGGCAGTTAATCATATTGTTAAGAACGAACGAAAAGTTTACACGGTTTTTGGATGCGGCGGTGACCGCGACAGAACAAAGCGCCCGGTGATGGGAGAAATTGCTTCTTCGATGAGTGAATGCGTTTATGTGACTTCAGACAATCCTAGAACAGAAGATCCGTTTTTTATCATAGATGAAATTCTTAAAGGTATAAAAGCTAACAACTACAGAGTGATTGAGAACAGAGAAGATGCAATTAAGGCGGCAATTTTTGAAAGCGAAGACGATGCAGTAATCCTTATTGCCGGTAAAGGGCATGAAAATTATCAAGAAGTTAATGGCGTGCGTAAGCACTTTTCTGATAAAGAAACAGCGGAAAAATATCTAGACGAATGGGCAAACTAAAAATTACACTTGAAGATTTATTCAACTTGCCATCGGCAGTGATTTACAATCCCGATGGATTCAAACCAATCTCAAAAGTTGAGATTGATTCGCGCAAAGTGAAAAAAGGATTTCTCTTCGTTGCAATTAAAGGTGAAAAATTTGACGGACATGATTTTGTACTAACAGCAATACAGAATGGAGCCCAAGCTGTAGTAGTTAATAAAAAGAAGATTAAGAAATTTGATACGATTGATGTGACGATGATTGCTGTTGACGACACTACGAAAGCTTACGGAGATATTGCAAATATCTGGCGTAGAAAACTAAAAGCTAAAGTTGTTTCTATTACGGGTAGTAATGGCAAGACGACAACAAAAGAAATGATTGCAACTTTACTGGCCGAGAAGTATAACGTAGTAAAAACCTTGGCTAACAATAACAATCATATCGGAGTACCGCTTACAATTCTAAGTGCGGATGAAAAATGTGATGTTATCGTTCTGGAACAAGGTACAAATCACTTTGGAGAAATTGCTTACTCTGCAAAAATATCTCAGCCCGATTTTGCACTCATGACAAACATTGGTGATTCACATTTGGAGTTTTTGAAAAACCGCGAGGGTGTTTACAAAGAGAAATCAGCTTTATTTGCTGAGACAAATATGAACGGCGGAACCATCTTAATAAATTCTGATGATTCTGTTATCAGCAGGCATACAAAAAACTTTAAAAACACAATTAGCTATGGCTTCAATGATCAAGCAAGTGTAAAAGGAAAAATTATAGGTTACACCGATGATGGAAGAACAAAAGTTCAAATAACTTCTGGCAAAATTAAGATTGAAGCAGCACTTCCGGTTTATGGTGAAGCTAGCGCAAAGAATTTTCTATCCGCAGTCGTTGTTGCACTCATACTCGGTTTAACAAAAAAACAAATTCTTGATGGCGTAAAGAAGTTCGCACCGGTTCATAGCAGAGTAGAAGTGAAGAAGTTCAAGAATGCAGTTGTAATTGATGATACTTATAACGCTAGTCCAGCTTCGGTTAAATCGGCTGTTGATACAATGAATAAGATAAAGACATACAAAAACAAAATTGTTGTTCTTGGAGACATATTTGAACTTGGTAATCAATCTGTAAAAATTCATCAAGAGTTAGAAAAAGTTTTTAAGCCGGCAAAGAATTTGGTTGTACTTACGGTCGGAACGATGATGCAGCATTTAGTCAAAGAGTTGCGAAAGAAAAAAATAAGATCAATCCATTTCTTTTTGCGTGAAGCATTATCTCTTTATCTGCAATACGAGGAGATTGAAGACTGTGTAATTCTAGTTAAAGGCTCCCGCGGAATGATGATGGAAGAATTTGTAAACATTTTGGAAAAAAGGTTTGAATAATGTTCTACTATCTATTTGAGTATATCAACAGAGCATTCAATCCTCCGGGATTTGACATATTCCGGTTCTTAACATTTCGTTCGGCTCTGGCTGCAATTACAGCACTTCTTTTTTCATTCATTCTCGGACCAAAGATTATTGGGAGACTAAAACAAAGACAGGTTGATCAGCCTATTCGCGAAGAAGGTCCAAAAACTCATAAGAAAAAAGCCGGTACACCAACAATGGGCGGCTTGATTATTCTTTTT
>DAIEQT010000521.1 GCA_027347545.1 Ignavibacteria bacterium
CCGCCAACCATAGTTCCAAGCGCAACCATTTTATCCGCTTGAATCAACTGCTTTTGTTTAATTGCATTTAATTCTTCAGCTTTTTTCAGTTCGGTTATATCAGTTATAAGACCATCGTAAGAAATTAATTTACCAAGCAAATCTTTAGAAAGTATAATCGTGTTCTTAACCCAGCGAATGCTTCCATCGCGGTGAATTATTCTATGCTCTAGCGGCGGAGTTTCTATTCCAGAAGTTGCTTCACGCGCTTGTTTTAGTATCGCAGGTTTATCATCATCATAAACCATCCGATACCACAACTCCGGGTCTTCATCATGGTCACGCGAAGTATAGCCCGTAACGTTAACGCATCCGGGACCGTGGTATGTTTCAATTGCCGCACCATCCTGGATTTTTACCGTATAGATGTAATCGGTTAGATAATGGAGTAATCTATTAAGCCGTCTATCGCCTTCTTCAGTAGTAATTCTGATTTTTGCCATCGCTCTTTCTAATCGTTGAAAAATTAAGCCAGGTCCGTCAGCGCGCTGTATTCAATATCAAACAATCTTCTGTACATTCTTATTGCGTAAGAATCTGTTGAGCCGGAAATGTAATCGCAGATCATGCGTGCGCGTAATTTTTTATTCTTTTCGTTTCGAACAAGTTTATCATTGAAATCCGGCAGCAGTTTCGTATTGCCCAGAGACGTTACGTAATGTTTCTCGAACAAATTAAAGATGTTTTCAATCATAGAGTTTCCCTTGAACTCAATCTGATGAAGGGCGGAGGAGCGGAAGACAAGATCAACAGAAATTTGTTTATAAATTTTTGCGCGCTTTAAAGTTTCTTCCGGAATCATAAGCTCATATTTATAGCGGTTGGTGAGTTTATCCATAAATGTTTTTTTCTGTTTCAATTTACAAGCGCGAACAAAGGAACCAATCTGCGCGCCAAACTGAGCTTTATAATTTCCCTTTTTAATCCAGCCGATGATTTCATCTATGATATTCTTTTGAAAATCCGTTAAATCTTTTTCTCCTTGCCATTGCGAGAGCTTAGCTATTGTAATAAATCCGCCGGAAATGCTATCCACCAAATCGTTAATCGCGTAAGCCGTGTCGTCAGCCCAATCCATTATTTGGCATTCTATACTTTTGAAATCATTAAGCTGATTAGCCGTCTTCAGCGATGTTCTGTATTTCGTTTTGCCAAAAACAAAATCGAGATACTTCTCGTCTTCATCGTAAACAAAATGGTTATCCGGATTTTTGAAATCGCTGAAAGTAGCTTTGTATTTTAGAATACCATCTAAAAACGCACGAGAAGGATTTAATCCGCGGTGCTGATCTTCTTTCCGGTAAAATATTTCTGTAACAAGGCGTAGAGTTTGCCCATTGCCTTCAAAGCCGCCATACTTTTTCATCAATCTATTTAATGTGCGCTCGCCGGCATGTCCAAATGGCGGATGACCAAGATCATGCGCAAGACAAATTGCTTCAACCAAATCGGGATCAATAAAATAGTCTTCGTTCATCAAAGATTTTTCGGAAGCGCACAAGTAATTGCAAATGGATCTTCCAATTTGCGCAACTTCAATGCTGTGTGTTAAGCGGGTGCGGTAGAAATCATATTCACCTGGCAGAAAGACTTGTGTTTTTCCCTGCAACCGCCGGAATTCCGATGAGTGGATAATTCTATCGCGATCAATTTGAAATGGAGTACGATAATCATCGCTTCGACTGCTTTTTTTGAGCCGCTCAAAATCGAAATCATTGTAAAAAGAGTTCTTCATAAGACCCAATATTTTTTTCTAATAAATGGAATACTTCAAAAAGCTGTTGTAATTTAATCAATAGAGAAATCAATAACAGATAGAAACTATAAATTTGAGCCACGAACATCATCATAACCATTCGCACGAGCACGGATTAAACACCACCACCGGCAGATTATTCACAACAATGTTCTTGAATTTCGTCATCACAATCGTCCAGGTTATCGGAGGAATATTTTCCAACAGCCTGGCATTAATTTCCGACGCGCTTCATAATCTCAGCGACGGCGTTTCAATTATCATTTCTTACTTCGCAATTCAGCTAAAGAAAAAAGATAGTTCTTACAAACACACATTTGGCTTAAAGCGGGCTGAGATTTTAGCGGCAGTCATTAATGCTTCCGCGCTTATAGTGATATACGCTTTTCTTTTTTACGAAGCCGTTATGCGCTTTATGAATCCGGAGGAAATTGAACCGCTTACAATGAGCATAGTTGCGGCAGTAGGTTTGGTTGCCAACATAGTTGGCACTCTTTTGTTGAAGCGAGATTCGAAAGACAGTTTAAACATCCGCTCGGCGTATATACATCTTCTCAGCGATTCTGTTTCTTCCGTTGCGGTAATCTTAGGAGCGGTTGCAATTGCAATATGGAAAATTAACTGGATTGATCCAGTTCTTACATTACTTATAGGAATTTATATAGTTAGAGAAAGCTATGTGATTCTCAGCGAAGCAATTCATGTGTTGATGGAAGGAACACCGCCACAAATTGATGTAGAAAAGATTCAAGAAGAAGTAGAAAAATTTTCGGAAGTTGATGACTTTCACCATGTGCACGTGTGGATGGTTGGAGAAAACGACGTTCACCTAGAAGCACATATAAACATAACCGATATGAAAATTAGCGAGAGCAACGAACTGCGTGCTCGAATTGAAAAAATGCTTGATAATAAATTTGGAATTCATCACGTAACACTTCAGTTTGAATGCAATCAATGCCCGGATGTTGGCTTACTTGGGAAACACAAATAGAAAATCAGATTGCAGAAAAATTATATTAAGCCAGAATATTACTTTAGTTCGTACTCATCAATTTTGGAACGTATCACCACTGCGCTTTTTTTAAGCAATAGCTTTTCCTTCATGTTCAGCCTAATCGGAAGCACACCCAAATCTCCCTCTCCTCCAATTAAGTGCGGCAAAGAAAGGGCAACATTCTTAATACCTTCAACATCCTCTTCGTAAGTGCTAATGGTTAAAACAGAACGGTTATCGCGGTTAATTACATCAACAAGTTTGGCAATAGCTCCACCAATACCATAGTAAGTGGATCCTTTACCTTCGATAATTTTATACGCCGCATTGCGTACGCCTTTATCAATTTCCTCTTTTATTTTTTCGTTGAAAGCAATTTTTCTGTATTCAATTAGGTCTTCAAGAGGTACTCCTCCGATATCAATATTGGACCAAGTTAGAACTTCCGAATCCCCATGTTCGCCAATTACATAAGCATGAACATTCTGCGGATCAACACCAATGTGACTTCCAAGTAATGAACGGAAACGCGCCGTATCTAAAGTAGTGCCGCTTCCTATAATTCTAGTTGCCGGTATTCCATAATTTTTTGCAATAGTAATGCTGATGTATGTAATAATATCAACCGGATTTGTAGCAATCAAAAAAATAGCATTTGGAGCTACCTCCGCAACTTTGGAAATTATATCGTTAAGTATGGATGCATTTCTTTCCATCAGCATAAGCCGGGTTTCTCCGGGGCTTTGGTGAGCGCCGGCAGCAATTACCACAATCTTAGCGCCTTTTAAGTCATTGTAATTTCCAGCATGAACAACAGTAGCTTGAGTAAAAGGTGCAGCGTGTATAATGTCTGCCGCCTCGGCTTGCGCACGTTTTTCATTAGAATCAATCAAAACAATTTCGCTGGCGGCTTTTCTCAACATTATTGCGTAGGCAGATGTAGCCCCAACCATTCCGCTTCCGATAATACCCACTTTCATTTTATCCTCCGGTTGTTCACTATTTACAA
>DAIEQT010000526.1 GCA_027347545.1 Ignavibacteria bacterium
CGGCATAATAGATATCACTGTAAATAGTATGCTCAATAGAACAATAACCTGGGCTATTGGTTTTGCCATTTCCATTATACTCAGATACCGCTTAAGGAAAATAGATTTCCTCGAATACTCTTTTGTATTTCTTTCAATAATTATTTTTGTGTCGTCGTTCTTATCTTCCATAGTATGGGAGGCATGTTCTTTAGTTGTTTTCGAGTTTGTTAAACCGCTCAAAATGAATTTTAACGACATTACTTTTTGGTCGGTTACAGTAAGCATTTTTAGGAACAATGTAGTTTTTATAGGCTGGACCGGTTTATATTTTGGAATCAAGTTTTGGATTGAGTGGGTCTCACAGAAAGAAAAAACCGATAGCGCTTTAACTTTAGCACGCCATGCACAATACGAAATGTTGCGCTATCAACTAAATCCTCATTTTCTTTTCAATACACTTAGCTCTTTGCGCGCATTAACTTCGGAAGAAAATGTAAAGGCTAAGGAAATTATTACTAAGATTTCGGAATTTTTGCGCTATACTTTGATTGAGTGTAATGATGATGAAGTTCTGCTATCAAAAGAAGTTGAAGTGATTAAAAATTATTTGGATATTGAAAAAGTAAGATTCGAAGATGAACTGCTGGTTGAGTTTGATATAGATTCACAAGCCGAAGAATGCTCAATTCCTATTTTTCTTATTCACCCACTTGTGGAAAACGCTATTAAGCATGGGATGCAAACCAGTACTATTCCCCTCAAGATAGATATATCGGCAAAGATTATTGACGATACTTTGAACATTTGTGTCGGCAATACCGGCAAGTGGATTGAGAGGAAAGAAAAAGATTCTACTCAAAGAGGGTTGGAGAATATTAAAAGGAGACTTGAAATTTATTCCCCCAATCATCATGAATTTCAAATAGTTAAAAACACTGACTCAATTCAAGTAAAGCTTTCTCTAAAAAAAAGAATTAAATAGTTCTTGATATGACACCTATTTACAAAGCGATTATAGTGGACGATGAAAAACTTGCCAGACTTGATCTTAGAAATGTTCTCAAGTCTATGGAAGATATAGAAATTATAGGAGAGGCTAACAGTGTAAACGCCGCCGAACAGTTAATAAATAAGCTACATCCCAACCTTGTATTCCTTGATATACAATTGCGTGGTGAATCCGGATTTGACCTGCTTGACAAAATTGATGCCGAGCTGGATTTTGTATTTGTAACAGCCTACGATAAATATGCAATAAGGGCTTTTGAGGTGAATGCACAAGATTATTTATTAAAACCGGTAAGTGCAGACAGAATTAGATTAACAATAGGTAAGCTTACTCATAATGCAAATAAAGAAGCGGCAAGCCAGCGCCGCCTTAATTATGACGATGTCATCTTTCTTATGCTTAACAGCAGATACAGATTTTTGAAGATCGAAACTATCATAGCTATAACATCGGAAGCGGATTATTCATATATCCACACTAATGATAAGGCTCGCTCTATAACAAGAAAAACCATGAGAGAATGGGAAAGCCGGCTGCCGGAAAACCACTTTTGCCGTATCCACAGAGAAACAATTGTTAATCTGGAATACGTAACGAAAATTGACGATTCACTATCAAACTCTTATAAAGTTTTCTTAAAGGGAATTGAGAAGCCGTTTCTTATGAGCAGAAGATACGCAGCTAAAATAAAAGAGAAGTTTTTTTAAGAACATCACTGTATCAGACTTGACATCTTCAGTTAATCATTTCGCGAACCCCAATGTCCAACTTCAAACCAGACTTTTTGACTAACTAATTTCAAAACCGAATTTCGCACCTAATAACCACTCGTCGCATTTGCATTCTCATGTTAATGGTACCTTATTAACTTGCTATTAATCGTAAGGCAATAAATTCATTTACTGCTTTCAAATAGTAATCCAATGATTAAATTAGATTCTAAAAGAAAAAGAAATGAATAGAGAATTACTTCTTAATTGAGAGCATGTAGCCTATGTGAAGGGAAAAATCTTATTTTTTTGCATAGAAAGACAATCACCATTCGAAAAACTTTTATACATACAGCTCATTGTAATCAATCACTAAATATGGACTCAAGGAACTTGGAGTAAGGAAAAATGAAAAACACAAAACCCAACTTTTTATTAATCATACTATTTGCAATTATTTTTTTAGCTCAGATTATAAGCGCTCAAGAAAAAGTACAAGCAACTTCACAAACACAAGCGGCTCCCACACTTCCTAAGGGAGTTTCAATTTATCAACTCGATAACGGCATTCATGTTCTATTAATTGAAAATCCGGCGTTACCAATGGTCGGCGCGAATGTGATTATCAAAGTCGGTTCTGCTTACGAATCGTTTTCCACAAGCGGAATGAGCCACATGCTTGAGCATCTTCTCTTCAACGGAACAACTACCAGAATTCAAAAGCAGCTTTATGATGATGTTGATATGATTGGTGGATACAACAACGCCAGCACAACGGAATACTACACCAACTTTATGATGGTTACGCCGACAGAGAATATCAGAAAGGGGATGGAAATTCAAGCTGATATGCTTTTCAACTCTATTCTTCCAAACGAAAAGTTTGAAAAAGAAAAGGGAATTGTGCTGGAAGAAATTTCCAAAAGTTTGATTAATCCAACCGAACAATTTGAAAGGAATACGCTTTCTGTTTTGTATGAAGGACACGCTCTTTCGCTCCCAACGCTCGGTACTTATTCAACAATTCAATCAATGAAGCGGGATGATGTGAATTCCTTCTACAGAAATTATTATGTGCCCAACAATATGATTTTGAGCGTCATTGGAAATTTCCAAACTAAGCCAATGCTTGCAATGATTAAAGAGATTTACGGGAAAGCAAATTCCGGGCAAGTTAATTACGATGCAAATCCGCAATGGGCAACCGGATTTCAAAATTCCATAATAGAAGCAAGCACCGACAAAACTTACTACCGGTTCTATGATGGCGAAGAAAAAGCTGTGCAATTGTTCTATCAGATTCCGCTGAAAGGTTCCGGAGGATATTTCCAGTTAATGCAAATGGTGCTTGATAAGAACAAAGACACAATTCAAACAGCAATTAAAAATGAGTTTCAGCAGAATATTAAATCTGTAAAATTTGCGACCAGACTAACACCAATTAAAAATTATCTTGAAGCAACAGTAATTATCACCAAAGATGTTGATCTGAATGCTCTCGCTAATTCGCTTTCAACAAAATTAGCCAGCTTAAATTTTACTCTGTCTATCGAGACATTAAACTTTGAAGCCACAAAAGCCCGGACAGAATTTGTTAGAAATATAGAGAAACCGCACATGTTCGGAATTTATAATTCAAACGCAATTGTGCTTGAAGGTATTGAATCTGTAATAGCTTCTTTTAGCGGCAACGAATTATATAAAGCGGCAAAAGAATTAGAACCATTGAAAATCACTTCCAAACCTCTAGTGTTGGTTCAAACTCCTTCTGCAAAAGGCGGAAAGGAAGCTACGGCTGTTGTAAGTAATATAAAGCAATTCAAAGATGATGCTACCGGAAAAAATTTGATAGTAGTCCAAAATGAAGTAAGCAATCTATTAGCTGTTCACTATTTAGTGAAGCACAAAGCTGTTTATGAATCCAAGTATGGAAAGGATGCTGCAAAAATTCTTCACGATTGTTTAGATCAGCGATTCAAAGCACCGGATAATCAAAAGGTTAGCAGTAAGTATGGCTTTACTTATACGGTTAATGATAATCCAATGATTCCGATGGATGATATTTATCTGCATCCCGATTTTGGTTATGTAAGAGTAGAAGGACTTGCAGATGATCTAAACGGAGCCATCAATTATTTGAACGGTGTCTTTACAGATTTCATTCCGACAGAAGCTGAGTTTAAAAAGTCTGTAGAAAAGTTCAAAGGTATGAGCATGATGATGATGGGCGGCGACAAACCTAAAAAAGTTTTTGATGCGGATTATAAAACTTTAGTCTATGAACCGAATAGTCTAGCACAGAACCAACCTGAATTGACTTACGGGAATATGCTTTCGTTTGCGAAAGAATATTTTCAACCTTCCAACATGATTATCTCGGTTGTTTCGCCAGGAACTCCGGAAACAGTTAATACACATTTCAGCACTCTCAAGTTTTCGCCAATTCAAAATGAGCCGGCTGTATTCACTAATGTATTCCAAACAAAAACAAAACCGGAAACAATTGATAAACCGGGCGGCGGAGAGCGGTCATATTTATTCTACGGATTTGTAAGCGAGATTGATAAAAAAGACGCTCCGGCAATTCAAGCTCTTTCATTGGTTCTCTCAGATAATATTGTTTTTGATATTCGAGAGAAACAAGGTATGGCTTACGGAATGAGTGCCGGAATTGAAGTGACTGGTAACAAAGCTCTCTTCTTTATCAACCAAGGTACCCGTCCACAGAATGTAGATAAACTAATTCCACAATATCCTCGCTTCTTCGAAATGGAAGCTATTGATACTCTTTCGCAAAAGACTGTTGAGAAATCTATCAATATGTATTTGGGTAGAATGATGTTCAGAAGACTCTCAAGCATAAACCAGGCATTCTATTTGGGAAGCTCTGCTTACTTCTTTAACGATTACAGTAACGATAAAAATTTTCTCGATGCACTAAAAACCGTTAAACTGGCTGATGTTAAAGCAGTAGCAAAAAAATATATGAAGAAAGTTAACCCGATGACTTTGATAGTTAGATAGCAAACTATTGTTCAGTCATTCAATAAAAATTAGTAGTTCGTAACGGACTTAATTGGAGAACAAGATGTTTAAGAAAATAGTTTTTTTATTTACACTGATTTTATTTACAACAGCAATTCAAGCCGGCTCAACCATTCATCATAAATTATCTGTTAAGGTTGATCCAACTAAACATTCGTTTGAAGCTGTGGATCAAATTACTATTCCGGCAGCGCAGGCAAAAGCGAATATGTATTTCCTTCTTAATGGCGATTTGAATATTTCTTCCGAAACGCCTGGTGTTAATGTTAAGTTGAGTCAAGAAGGAATTAAAGCCGAAGATTTTGGAATGGACAGAGAAGATTTCCATCTCGCTTCAGAGTTCAAACAAAATAAATACTCGATTACTTTTTCTAATGAGGTGAAGGGTGATCAAACTTTTACTCTAAAATTTAGCGGCGTAATAAATTATTCTATCAAACAGATTGGCGAAGAATACGCAAGAGGATTCAGCCAAACGCCCGGCATCATTGACGAAAAGGGAACATACCTTGGCGGTTCAACTTACTGGGTTCCCTGGTTCAACGATAATTGGATTAGTTTTGAATTAACCACAGCAATGCCGAAAGGTTGGAGCGTTGTTAGTCAAGGCAAGAGAACTCACAACGAATTGAAAGATGATATGCAGACAAGTGTTTGGGATTCTCCCGAACCGATGGAAGAAGTTTATTTGATTGCTGCCAAATTTAATGAGTACTCCAAATCCGCCAGCGCTATTGATGTAATGGCGTTTCTGCGCACACCGGATGAAACTCTAGCAAATAAGTATTTGGAAACAACGGCGCAGTATCTTGAAATGTACCGCAAGTTGATTGGTCCTTATCCGTTTACAAAATTTGCTTTGGTAGAAAATTTTTGGGAAACCGGTTATGGTATGCCTTCCTTTACACTTTTGGGCGAACAAATAATAAGATTCCCGTTCATCCTTCATTCTTCCTATCCGCATGAACTTCTTCATAATTATTGGGGAAACAGCGCCTACATAGATTTCAAGAGCGGCAACTGGTGCGAAGGATTAACGGCTTATATGGCAGATCATCTTATCGCAGAGCAGCGCGGGCAGGCAGATGAGTACAGAAGGACGACACTTCAGAAATATACCGACTATGTTAATGCGGCTAACGACTTTCCGCTCAATAAATTCATCTCCAGAACAAATCCTTCTTCCGAAGCAATCGGTTACGGCAAAAGTTCGATGCTCTGGAATATGCTTCGCGAGCTTGTTGGTGATGAAGCGTTCGTAAAAGGTTTTCAGAAATTTTACAGCGATAACAAATTCAAAGCGGCTTCATTTGATGATATCAGAAAGTCATTTGAAAGTGTTAGCGGAAAAGACCTTAAATCATTTTTTGATGAATGGGTAAATAGAAAAGGTGCACCGGAGTTAAGTATTTCGAATGTAAAATGTGAAAAGAAAGACAATCAGTACCTACTTCAGTTTACTCTAAAGCAGCTTCAAAAAGAGGAAGTATTTGTTGTTGATGTTCCGGTAGCAATTTCCTTTGCTAAAAATGTTGTAGTGAAAAAAGTAGCAATGACCGGCAAAGAACAAAAGTGTGAATTTACCTTTGCTGAAAATCCGCTCTTAGTGCAAATTGATCCGCAGTTCAATCTCTTTAGAAAATTGAACTACAAAGAAATTCCACCTTCACTTTCAAAAATTTTCGGTGCCGAAGACTTGCTGATTGTACTTCCTTCTACTGCGGCTAAAGAAAAATTAGAATACTACCAGCAGTTAGCAAATATCTGGTCGGAAGACAAAACAAAAAAGATCGAAGTTGCACTCGACAGCAAATACAAGAAACTACCTGCTGATAAGAACATTTGGATTTTTGGAGCGGAGAACAAGTTTACATCAGTTATTAAAAATGGTTTAAAAGACTATAACAGTGAAATTAAAAACGGTAATGTTTTATTAGGCAAGACTGAATATCCAACAGCAAATAATAGCTTCATTATTTCGGTTCGCCATCCGGAAAATCCAAGTAATGTTCTGGTTTATTTATCTACAGAGAATAAAGATGCTATTGGCGGGCTGGCAAAAAAACTTCCTCACTATGGTAAATATAGTTATCTGGTTTTTGAGGGAAATGAACCCGCAAATACCGGAAAAGGCGAGTGGGGTTCTGTTAATTCTCCTCTATCTGCAAAAGTGATTACAAAGGGCGAAAAAATAACCAACGAAAGTTTGCCGGAATTATCAAAACGTAAAGCGCTATCAATGCTGACACCGGTTTTCTCTTCCGAACGAATGTTGAAGACAGTTCAATTTTTAGCGAGCGAAGAATTGGCTGGAAGAGG
>DAIEQT010000527.1 GCA_027347545.1 Ignavibacteria bacterium
AAATCATATTCTAAAAAATTAATGTCCAAAGGATGTAATCGAGAATAAGTATTAATGCAGAACTTACTACAAACGAGCGGATAGTAGATAAGCCAACTCCTTCCGCTCCGCCTTCTGTCCTAAAGCCAATGTGGCAGCCGAGCAAAGATGTTACTCCGCCAAAAAGTAATCCCTTTATTAAGCCGAAAGCAAAATCGCTAAAAGCAAAAAATCTTCTTACAGATTCAAAGAAAACATTGAATGAAACACCAAGAAACATATTAGAAATAAAATAAGCGCCAACAATTGCGATTGCATTGGCAAAGATTACAAGAATCGGCATCATTATAATAGCCGCAAAGAAGCGCGGTGTAGCAAGAAAACCAACCGGACTGATTCCCATTGTTTCAAGTGCGTCAATTTGTTCGGTAACTTTCATGGAACCAAGCTCAGCGGCGATTGACGCGCCGACTCTTCCGGCAATTACTATTGCAGTTAGCACAGGTCCAAGTTCAGTTATAATTGCGCGTGAAGTTGCCGAGCCGAGAAATGATAACGGTGCTATTCCTTTTAATTGATAAGCTGCTTGCCAAGCTGCAACTGCTCCGGTAAAACTTGCAATGATTAACACTAGCGGAATAGAATTGACACCGATGTGTTCCATCTGATAGAAAAAGTTTTTTCTGCTTCTATATAAACTTGGCGAGTGTCTAAATATATCCACGAGAAGTAGAAACACTTGCCCGCACTCTTCAAACAAGTTAAGAGTCTTTTTGCCGATCTTCTGAAAAAATGAAATCATATTAACCCGAATTGCTAAACGAAAGCTAAGAAAGTTGTTTGATTTTAGAAATCACTTCATCTGCATTGTTTGAATTGCATAAATTTTTGGCTGTTTCCGGCAAATGAAAATTCTTGGTTATGTCTGCAAGCAATTTTAGTTGCAGTTCCGGCTCAGTTTCCGGTGTAAGTAATAATGTAATTACATGCGCAATTTTTCCGTCAAGGGAATCAAAATCCAAACCCTTGCGGCTAATTGCTGAAACTACTAAAGGCGACTGAATCTTAAGGCGTGCGTGTGGAATCGCCAAATGATTTGCCAGTCCGGTTGAAAATTGCTGTTCGCGTTTCCATACTTCTTCGTAAACTTTTTCTTTATTCAGTTTGTTTTTAGCAGCGGCAAAATCACAAAGCTCTTTTATTAACGCTTCTTTAGTTTCAGCATCAGAAAAAAGAATTGAATCCTTCCTCAGCAAATCTTTGAAGTTTAGTTTCCTCTTACTGCGTTTTAGAAAATAACTCATAGCTGGCGAGCTGCTAAGTGAAGTAACCAAAGCCATAATAACCAGGGCAACAAAAACTTTCTCCTGGATTAAGCCGGCTTGAAACGCAAGCGTACCAAGAACAATTTCCATTGCGCCGCGCGAGTTCATACCAAAGCCAATCGCTAGGGAATCTTCTTTGCTCATTCCGCCCCAATAAGCGCCTAACCCGCAGCCAACAACCTTACCAACAAAAGCGAGTACAAGAAATATCAGCACAATTCCCAAATCAAAATTTTGGATGAAGTTGACACGTAACCCGATTGAAACAAAAAACAGCGGCGCAAAAATGTTTGTAACAAACTGCTGAATGATTTCGCGGGTTTCTTCTTTTAGATGAACTGAATCCCCGATTGCAATACCAACTATGAACGCACCAAAGATTGCATGAACGCCAATCCATTCACTGAAAGCAGCTCCGGCGAATCCGAGCACTAAAATTAAATTTAATATTCCGCCCGGATAGGTTGTAATTTTTTCGAACTTTGGTAGAATGTAGTTGAAAACTCTTCTCACGAAAAAAAGCGTAACTACTATAAACGCTCCAAGCATCAACATTGAAGAGCCGAATTCTAATCCGCTTGAATTCCCTTTCATCATAGCAAGTATTACGGAAAAAATTATCCAGCCCACCAAATCGTTTAGCATAGCAGAAGCAATAATCAGAAAACCAATTTCAGTTTTGAAAATGTTGAGATCCATTAATGTTCTTGCAACTACAGGAAGTGCAGTAATCGAAAGCGCAGTTCCTACAAACAAGGCAAAGATTAGATGATTTTCTCCAGCGGAAACACCCAGCTGATCCGGGAAAAACCAAGCAACACCAAATACAACCACGAATGGAAATATCACTCCCATGAAACTAATAAGCGATGCTGCTTTACCTTGACGCGCCACTAACGAAAGATCAACTTCCAAACCGGAGACGAGCAGCAACATTACAACAGCTAAAAGAGTTATACCTTGAAAGGCAATGTTAACCGGACCGGTATTTGAGAGAAAGTTGTTCATAATTCCGGGAAACAACGCACCAAAAATTGTAGGTCCAAGAATAATTCCGGCAAGAATTTCTCCAAGAACAATCGGCTGCTTAAACTTTTTTAGAAATTCCCCAATCGCGCGCGAGAAGAAAAGCATTACGGCAACACTTGCAAGAAACAATACAATATCGTGTTCAGATAAACTCATAAAGAAGAGTCGTCCGGTTTTACAATTAGCAATGAACAAGGCAATTGCCTGAACACAAATTCCCAATCGTGCTGAAAAATTCTATCTAACAATTTTGGTTTTCTTGCCGGAGAAGGAATTACAAAAAGATCTCCTTTGTTTTCGCTAACCCAATTGCTCGCTTCCCAACCTTGTTTACCGTAAAGACAAATAGTTTTAACATCTGCATCCGGAAGATTCAACTCACGAACAAACAATTCCATTTTATTTTTTTCTTCATCAAGCCAAACATGTCTCATTGACTGCGCTTCCTCTTTCGAACCGGAATCATAAACTGTTGTTGCAAGCGCCGGAAGTTGAAACTCGCGTATAAAGAAAAGTTCTTTTGAATTAAGCAGCGAGGAAATTTCGTAAGCTTTCATTGCTGCAAGTTCGCTTAGAGAAGTAAAATCCACAGACACACAAACTTTTTTGAATGGCGCTCTCTCAACCGATGGCTGAGTTAGAAGTAAAACAGAACAAGGAGCTTCTCTCATTAAAGTTCTGGCAACAGAGCCAATGTAATATTTCAAAAAATTTTCTTTAATCAATGCACCGGCAATTAGAAGATCAATTTTTTCGGTTGAACAAAATTCCAGAATTGAATCTTCCACATCGCCATCGCGCCATAGTAATTTGTAGGAGTCATCTTTAAGTCCGGTTTCATTAATCATCTTGATCATTTCGCTTTTCAATTCATCGGTAAAATCACCGATATGAATCAAAACCAATTCCGCATTGAATAATTCGCTGAACCGCTTTGCTTCAAAAAGAAGTGCGCGGGAGTTTGGTGAAAAAGTTACGGCGAGACCAATTTTTTTGAAGGCCATTGTTGTGCCTAAATTTTAGTGATAATTCTATCCAAATTATTTGTTCTAAAAACTTCAAAAACAACTGCGTACTTTGCGGCTTAGCGCGAAATTAATTTTAAGATGGTTTTTAGAACATCCTTAAGATAACAAACTTTTCGGGTTGGCAATTACTCTTATTTTGTATATTTTTTTAAGTGGAATGTATCATTAATAAATGAGCGATAGGTGAAATTATGAGTGTTGAAACAATTGCAAAACCCGGCAAAGTGAAACTACCGGAAAATTTGGTCTTCGGTAAAATTTTTAGCGAACACGTTTTCGAAATGGATTTTGACAGATCCAAAGGAGGCTGGCAGACCCCTGCAATTAAAAGATTAGAAAATCTTAGCATTCATCCGGCTGCAATGGTTTTTCATTATGGTCAAGCACTATTTGAAGGATTGAAAGCATACAATTTGGTTGATGGACGCGTTGCTATGTTTAGACCGGAAAAAAATATTGAACGGCTTAACAATTCTGCAAGAAGACTTTGTATGCCGGAAGTTGATCCAGACCTTCTATTAAAGTGGCTGGTTGATTTAATCCGTATGGAAAAAGATTGGATTCCGGATCGCCCCGGTCATTCGCTCTACATTCGTCCTTTTATGATTTCTACTGAACCGTGTTTCGGCGTCCGTCCGTCAGATCAATATAAGTTGATGATTATGCTCAGTCCGGTGGGACCATATTATCCGGAAGGATTTAAACCGGTACCAATAATGGTTGTGGATGAATATGTTCGTGCGGTTCGCAGAGGAACCGGCGAAGCAAAGGCTGCCGGAAATTATGCCGCCAGTTTGATTGGACAAAACCAGGCTAAACACGAAGGCTACACCCAAGTTCTTTGGTTAGATGCAATCGAACACAAATTTATTGAAGAAGTTGGCGCGATGAATATTTTCGTCCGCTTCAAAAACGAAATTGCAACACCAAGTTTAAGCGGCTCAATATTGCCCGGCATTACACGTATGTCTGTAATACAAATCTTAAAAGATTGGGGCTATAATGTTAGCGAAAGACAAATTTCTATTGATGAAATGGCAGCAGCTTACGATAAAGGTGAATTGCTTGAAGTATTCGGGTGCGGAACGGCGGCAGTTATTTCTTCTGTCAGCAAATTAAAATTTCATGATAAGCTGATGACATTTAACGAAACAGAAGCCGGTGAACTAGCTCTAAAACTTTATGATGAACTCGCG
>DAIEQT010000528.1 GCA_027347545.1 Ignavibacteria bacterium
TTTGTTAAGATGATTAAGATTTTTTATGATTTATCCTAATCGATCATAAAAATCATAATTAATCTGCGTGCTAACAATCTTAACCTGACGGCATTGCCCCCGGAGTATGCAGTATGAGCCCCACCCATTTCTAAACCCACCTAAAATAAATTCAGCCAAAGTTGCAAGAAGTTTTTTTGACTGTTTGCTAGATGCTAATAGTTTTCGAAATGTATTTCAGTACATCATCAACTGTAATTTCGATAGTTGGTACTATAGAATCTTCTATATGTTTGTGGTGCGGGAAATTAAAAAGGTCTTGATGATAGGCGAGTTATCCCAGCGAATAATCAATTCACCGTTTGGTTTCTGCTAGTGATATGAATAGTTTCTTTCGGTGGCATCGGAGTATTCGGAAATATAAAGTTCGCTTTGATCCTTCAAGCAATCTTTGATTTTCAGAAAAAAACCGCCGATAAATATTTTGTGCTGTGTAATAGAAAAATCTTCTACAAAATCACATTCTTTAAGCGACTTTATAATTTCCATTTTCAATATCGTTTTTTTGATTGATTAGCATGGTATAATTATTCTGAAAGGCTTTCCATTCCATGTAATCGTCCCAGAGTGAAAACTCCTCTGTAGAAGTGCTTTTAACCCTTATTTTGAATTCATCGAAAGAGCTTTTATACTTAGCCGAAAAATAACTTATCTTATCCTCCGCAAGATGAATTTGATAAAGTATATCAGCATAAAAGTAGTTTTTTGCGATCTCACTATTTAGCGTAGTCATTTAGTTCTCACGTTTACCTTGGAGCAAATTAATTTGTTTACCCTCAAAACACAAATTCTGTAACTTGGCATTATTGCTGAATTCCTTCATTAAACTGATAGCTGAACGCTGATTGCTGATAGCTTCCAAAACTATCTTTTCTCTCAGCAATGATGCGATTTACATTCGCATAAACTATTTTAGCCGAAGAAACTTGGGATTATTTTGGCATTGCAGAATTTTCATTTCTCGGATTCATTTATCAAAAAGTTCGTTGAGCTTTCGGAAGGATTGCTCACTTCCGAGCTGTTCGAGAATATTGTTTCGCAGCTCGAAGCAGAAGCCGGCAAATACTTTTTTAATTCTGTTTCCGAGGCAAATCTTCTTCGCATCTTTTCCGCCATTTACGATAAATCATTTTTTTTTAGAGAGCTTCCTAAGCTGCCGCATCACGGCGAAATTGTTGTTGCAATAGCTGCAAGCTCTAATTACCTAACAGACATTGTAGTCCGCAACCCGGAATATTTATATCAGATTTTCGATCAGGATTATTTATCTAAAGAAATCCGGCTAGAAGAGATTGAGAAAGAAGTAAGCGAAGGTGTGAGAAAGTTTAAATCGCTAAATGCCCGCTTAACATTTCTGCGCCAATTCAAAAAGAGAATTATTCTTAAGATCGGTACAAACGATATTCTTCATTTTGATGAATTGCTAAGCACTACGCGGCAGCTTTCATTTTTAGCAAAAGTGCTTAACGAAAACCTCTTCGAAATCTGTTACGAAGATGTTCTCGCCAAATACAAAATAGATCGCACTAGTAATAAATATTCACTCTGCTCGCTCGGCAAGCTTGGCGGCGGCGAGCTCAATTACAGCAGCGATGTTGATTTAATTCTGTTCTACGATTCTAATTCTCAGTTAGAATCCATCAATAAAGATTTCCACGAAATACTTTCTGAAACGGTACAGTTGTTCTCAAAATCATCAACGGAAATTACTCCCAATGGATATATCTACAGAACCGATTTCCGCTTACGCCCTGATGGCAAATACTCACCACTTTGCAAAGCTTTGAATGACTACATAAAATATTACGAAGCCCGCGGCGAAGATTGGGAGCGCCAAATGTTAATCAAGCTGGGATTTATCGGCGGCAATAAGGATTTGTACAATCAATTTCTTTCATTTGTAATTCCATACGTTTATCACGCTTCATATTCTTCTTCCATTAAAGAAAAAATTAAAGTAATGAAGCTGAACATTGAACGCCAGCATAACGTAAAGGAAGATGTAAAAACTTTTCCGGGCGGAATCCGAGATATTGAGTTTTCTGTTCAAGCTCTGCAGCTTCTTAACGGCGGCAAATATCCCGAGATGCGAACCGGCAATAGCCTAATTGCGCTAGAAGTTCTTCTTGAAAGAAAACTTTTACGCAAGAAGGAAAAAGAATTGCTCGGCGAGGCGTATATTTTTTATAGAAGGATTGAGCATTTTCTTCAGCTTATGAACGATACGCAGACTCACCAGATTCCAGATGACGCGACAATGGTAAATAAACTCACAATTTATTTGCAGATGAATTCCGCAGAAACTTTTAAGGAACAATTAGAGAGTTACCGCAAATCTGTACGCGAGATTTATAACCGAATTCTGAAAACCGATGATGCTTCTTCTAAAGCTGGTAAGAAAGAAATTCTATTTAAGGAAGCATCTAAGGCGGAAAAAAATTTACAATTCTTGCGCAGCGGACAAGGTATTATTGAGCGGAAGGAATTTGATTCCCGCACAATTGAGTTATTTAACACATTGGAACCAACCTTAATTAAGTATTTAGCTAATTGCGCCGACCCCGACCGTGTTGTTGAAAACTTTGTCAGAGTCATCCGAACTACAAAATTTCCTTCCATCTGGTACGGCGAGTTTGCAAATAAAAAATTCTTTGGGAGTTTTTTACGTTTGTGTGAATACTCGCAAAAAACGATAGACGCTTTAGCAAGCTCAAACCGTTTGGAGGATTTCTTTATTTCGCGAAGAGTGTTCACTAAAAACCTAAGCAACGATTTTGCTTTTCTCTCAACAGAGCAAATTGTGTTTATGCTTTCGGCGCAGTTTACACTTGGTTTAATTAAGCAGCCAAAAGTCGCGGAGACTCTTTCTTCATATTTCACTTTTCATATCTCCGAGATTCTATCAAAACAAAATCTCAATTACAATTATTTCGTTGCGGCACTCGGCAGTTTGGGCGCTTCTAATATGAATTTCTCATCCGATATTGACTTGATTGTTGTAGTTGAGGAAATAGAAGCTAACGATAGAATACAAAACCATTTTCAAGATTTTCTCGGCATTGCAAAGGAAAAATTCAAACCTTTCGAGGTGGATTTCCGTTTGCGACCGGAAGGAAAGAAATCTCCAATTGTTTGGGATATCAAGAATTACGAAACATATCTCTCAAACCGCGCGCGGATTTGGGAGTTTCAAGCATTGACTAAACTGCGCTTTGTCCAGGGTAACGATGCATTGTTTAAGAAATTCAAAGACGCAATAGTTAATCATGCACAGCGTTTCACAAAGCATGAGATTAAAACCGAAATCCGAAAGATGCATGCGTCCGTTCTTCAGCAATCTGCAAACAGTTTAAGCCCCGGCATCAATATTAAAAAAGATAAAGGTGGACTGCTTACTATAGATTTTATTCTTCAAGCAATTATTCTTTCCAACAAAAAGTATTTGAGTAAACTAATTGGTTCCAGCTATAAAAGAGTTTTCGCAGAATTAGAAAAGCATTACCCGGAAGTAGAGGAGTTGAAAAACAATTTTGAGAGACTGAAATTTGTTGAGCTCTGTTTGCAGAATACTTTTAACACTACTGCCGCTTCGGTTTTCAATACAAAGGAGAAAAAACTGCTTTTTAGCCGCTTCATGAAAAATGAAAACGCAGACGCGTTTGAAACTGAGCTAAAACATATTCTTAAATTGAATTCATTTCTGTTCGAAAAGATACTGGGAGACTAACTTTGGATTTCCTTAGAAAGCATTATGCCATTGCAACTTCCTTAATCGTTTTCATAATCTATTTATTTACGCTTGCGCCAAGCGTAATACAAATTGATTCCGGCGAGCTGGCGGCTGTACAGGCAACGCTTGGTATTGCACACCCAACCGGTTACCCACTATTTACAATACTTGGCTATTTATTTCTTAAGATTCCGTTGCCAGTCACAAAAATTTACCAAGCGAATCTACTTGCGGCGGTTTGGTGTTCACTCGCAATTATTTTTTTCATTAAATCTTTCGAACTGCTGGTTAAAGGTTTAACGTCAAAATCTGTCTCGCAAAAAACTAAGCAGAGGATGAAAGTAATTGAGGCTGGATTTACAGCCGATCAGAAAATTATTGCCGCTATCACTGGAGGGTTTTATCTCGCGTTCAGCAAAACATTCTGGATGCAGTCAACATCAGTAGAGGTTTATTCGCTTCAGATATTTCTCTTTACGCTGATACTCTTTTCTGCGCTGCGGGCATATTATTCAACAACAAATAAATATTTAGATTGGATTTACGTTGGACTCGCACTCGCGTTAGGTTTTGCAAACCACATGACAACATTGCTCACGCTTCCATTTGTGGCAATATTGTTTTTCCAGAAAGAAAAATTTTCGAAACAAGCATTCAAAAAAATCGGTATTACAGCAGTTACATCTCTTCCGGTTCTCTTTCTAATTTATCTTTACTTGCCAATTCGTGCCGTCTCTCAGCCAATTTTGAATTGGGGAAACCCGGCTAACTTTGAAAACTTCTGGCGCCACTTTACCGGTAAGCAATATCAAGTTTGGCTTTTTGCTTCATTCGAGGCAGCAGGCAAGCAGTTCAAATATTTCTTATCAAACTTCCCTTCAGAGTTTGCTTATGCCG
>DAIEQT010000530.1 GCA_027347545.1 Ignavibacteria bacterium
CATCAGATGCTCTGTAAAACATTTCTTGGTCCGCATTAAAAATATTTTTGCCAAAATAACCGTTCCAGGAACCTCTCCAACCAGGATCAACTTCATCGCCCATTCTGTCTGGCCACGAATCCGGCCACGTATCTTTATCAACACTGGTCGCTATTTGGTTTTCATTCGTTTTTAGATTCGGCGTACTGTAACCGGGAACAGGTTCAATGTTCCATGACTTACCTTCGGGCGATCTTCTATAACTCATTACATCAATCGGATGCTGAATTTCACCTTTGCTATCTACAACCTCTCCGCCTACCAAAATTCCTAATAACGCAAGGTAAACATGACCGGTGTTTTTAGGCCATTCGTAGGGTGTTTGAACTGCAATTGGAACACTTCCGGTTTCACGACCGGATAATCCAAAGTTGAAAACAGAAGTTCTGATTTTGTTTCCTTCCATCTGTCCTTTGGCACGTTTGGTAGGGTCTCCCCTTTCTTTGCCGGGCTTATATTGAGCATCAACATTAGCCGTCATAATCATCGCGATGAAAAGAATCATCAAGATTTTGAATGCTCTAGTCATTTATTTATTTCTCCTCTTTATAATCTTTTTTAGAATGAGAACTCGAAACCAAATTCAACTCTTCTTGGCTCGCCGTAATTCCACGGATAACGTAAATATTCTTCAACTGTATTTGGTCTGTTAGGATCGTAACCGATATTTTTTCCTTCGGTTGTGTAGTCAGGCTTTCCGGTATCTCCAAATACGTTTACAGCAACTTTGCTATCAAGCAGGTTAAACACTCTTAAAAATGTTGTAACGTTAAGACCAAATACTTCTAATGTTTTGTGCAATCTTAAATCGAGAGAAAATTGAGTTGGTCTCCTTCTGCTGTTACGCTGTAAACCGCTTGTTATACCTCTATCCGCCGTATATTGAGTAATAGATGGAGAGTAAGGCAATCCGGTTCCATATCTTGCAATTGTAGAAACACCCCAATCGGTATCACCAATAAACATTGAGAAATTGAGTAAGTGTCTCTGATCCCAATCAAGCGGAATTAAATAAAGAGTTGGTTCATTGTTGCCAAGCTGCGCGTAAAATTCATCTTCTGGATTTGAATTGCTGCCTTCAGCAACCTGGTAAGTGTAATTCAAATCAACTGAATAATGATTTGTAAATCTCTTGTTCAAATTGAAGGTGATTCCTTTTACGTTAGAATAATCTTTATTGATAAAAGTAGAGTAAGTAACAAGATTTCTTGTGGTGATAAGCGGACCGGCAGTAATCCAGTTTCTGATGTCGCGGTAGAATCCGGTAACATCAAGAGAGAAGTCTTCAAAGAACTGCTGCTTAAATCCGATTTCATACATGTTAGTTGTTTGCGCTTTCAAATCGGGATTTCCATATGGTCCATAACCGGTTCCCGTGTTCGGAACATAAAATGGTCCGCGGTTAAACAAATACTGAAATGAAGGAACTTGTAAAAATTGTCCATAAGAAAAGTGAAGTACGCCTTGATCGCTGATTGGATAAGCGATACCAAAGCGGGGACCTATTGACCATTTAGGATCGGCTTTCTTGTAGAAATATTGTTCGCGGTCTGCTAAACTAAGGTTTGCTAATTCACTTCTTAAAGGAAGATTAATATTAGGATCGGTTGGATCTACTAAAATGTTTCCCTTCGAATCAAAGTAATCTAAACGTAAGCCGATGTTAATAATTACATTTAAAAATTCAATCTTGTCTTGCAAGTAAGCAGAAAACTCAATCGGTTCAGAATCATACTTTGTTCTATTTGGAGTATTTGCTGCCGGAATTGAAGGCTGGAAAGGTTCAACCGGCAATCCGTTAATACGTAATGGTTCAAGGTTGTAATCGTCAAAAGAAAGTTTGTGCATTCTTCCTTCCAAACCAAACTTAATCATGTGGTTTTCCGAAACCTGGCTTGTGTAATCCAACTTAGCAATTAATGTATTTGTCTTTCTGTAAAATCTGTGGTTGTTTGTGCCCATAGTAACAAATGAGTAACCAACTGTACGCAATGAATCCGGATGCACGTAACGGCTATCAAAAGGATCTTCATATAAGTATTCGTTGAAGTCTTTGAAGAAGTCGGAAACTTTTAATGTATAGAATGCAGAGCTGGAAATAGTGTGAGTCATTGTAAAAGTTGCGTTGTAACTGTTTGCAAACTTGTTCACGTCACCGCTCGGATTCCATTTATAGAAGTGGTCGTAGTCTCTGTACTTTTCATCGGAGAAAAGAACTTCCGCGTTGAATTTTATTGAGCCAGAAGCCATCCAGCTTAAGTTTGCTTGCCCTATCAATCTTTTATTCCAATTCATCGCAGTCAATGCACCGTCGGCTGAATCACCTAACGTAGTGTATTTATTGTAACCGTATAGATAGCCATCATCGTAAACGTAACGTAAGTTTGCAAAGAAAGATGCTTTATCATTGGTTAACGGAATAGGTCCGCTTAAGCTACCTTGTACATTGTAATTTGCAACCGGATTGTATTTATCAATTCCAACAAAGTAGTCTTTAAAGTTGCTTGCATAATCGCTGCCGTAAACTTTAAAGTCGCCTTTGTAACTACGCCCGCCCTCTTTAGTAACAGTATTGATAATACCGGAAAGAGCTTGTCCATATTCAGCGTTAAATGTTCCGCTGATTACTTGAAGTTCTTGTACACTGGAGTTATCAATTTCAATACCGCGGCTGTTATCGAAAGCATCTGTTATAGAAATACCGTTAACCCAGTAAGCAATTTCAGAAGAACGTCCGCCGCGAATGTGGAACTCACCGCCGGCTCCTCTGGTAACGCCTGCTTGTAATTGTAGTACATCTGAAAGTTCTGCTACTGGTAGGTTTTTAATTTCGTCTGAGGTTACTCTTGTTTGACTGGATGTAACGTCACGTTGAATTTTTTCAACGTTCCCCTGAACAACAATTGCCTGCATCTCTACGGCAGTTTCCTCAAGAACTGCATCTTGAGTCGTTGTTAAGTCTATCGAGATTTGAATATTCTGAATAACAATTGTTTGGTATCCAACGTACTGATATTTTACATTATACTTTCCTGGTGCAATGTTAAGTATAGTGTACTTTCCATCAAGGTCTGTCGCTGCACCAAGCGAAGTGCCGTCAATAACGACATTTACAAATGGCAGCGGCTCGCCAGTTTTTTTATCGGTTACTTTTCCCGTCAGCTTACCGGTTGTTCCGGCCAAAAGACAATACGGTACCAAAGCAACCAATAATAGTAACTTGGTAACTAGTTTTTTCATAGTGCGCTCCTATATTACAAACGATAAATAAAGAACAAATAAAAGTTACAGCTAATTCACAGTTAATAAGCTTAACAGATTGTCATCCCATTTTACAACTGTCTTCTGTCTTAAACCGGTTATGTATTCTTCCATAATCGGCTTTGACTTTTCCTTCCTCAATAATCTTTCTGCTAAGTTTTTTACTTCATCAAACTTTTTGATTTCACCGGCTTTTTTGTCCAAAAGCTTAAAGATTCCGAACTTATCTTGAATCTTTACCGGTCCAATAATATTTCCAATTTCTGATTTAGAGAGAGTATCTTTCAATCCGCCAAACTTTGATAAATCTGCAAAACCCATAACGCCTTTGTTTTTTGCAGACCAGATCCTTTTAGAATACATGAAAGCTAAGTTTCCAAAATCAGAACCGGATTTTATTTTTTCCAATAATGTATCAGCAAATGTTTTTCTGTTTACAATAATTTCTTGAATGTTAATCTGGTCTTCGTTCTTAAAATAAACCGGATTATCGTCATAGAATTTTCTAACATCACTTTCGGGTAAAGTTTTCGTTTCTGCTACTTCCGCACGTTTATATTTTAGGAAAATGTTGCTGTTATATTTAGCAATTGTTGCTAAAACTTCTTCGGATTTTGTATATCCTTTCTTTTCTGCTATACCAAATAATATATCTTGAAGAACTAACCCTTTAATCGTAGCCTCAAGTGCTTTTGCAGAACTAATTTTTTCTCTGTGAAAAAGCGGAATAGCGCTGATACGCTGTAAAATATCTTTTTGCGTATAAACACTTTTCTGATATCTAACTAACACGCCGGAAGATAATTCTTTCGGGGCGGATTCAGCCAAATCTGCCGTTGAATATGATAAATTATCCAATGTTTTGCTAAGCATTTTTTCATCTATACTAACCTTAGAGGGATTGAAATATTTGCTTACAAACTCTGCCTCTGCAATGCCTCTTTTTCTCATCCGGACTGTTCGTTCGATATGTTTTTTATTCTTTAGAAACTCGGTTTCCGTCAGCAGAGGATTCGGAACCCGTTCTTCAACCTTAACAATGCTATAACCAAATTGCGTTTTAACTGGTTTGGAAATTTCACCGGGCTTTAATGAATAAGCAACATCTTCAAACGCAGGGTCCATATCACCCCACGAAAAGAAGCCAAGATAGCCGCCATTATTACGTAAAGTAGAATCAGTAAAAACTTGTTGAGCTAGTGTGTTAAAGTCTTGTCCGGTTTGAAGTAACTGATACAGACTTTTTGCTTCCTCTTCTGTCTCGGCAAATAAATGTCTTGCAGAAATTTTTAGATTAGTTCTATAAAACGCATCACGTAATTCTGCTTCAGTAACTTTGATCTTTGCGTAAATATCACGGTCTTTTAGGAATGCTAAAACGGTTTGCCTTTCCGCCCACTTTAATTCTTTATTGTATTCTGAGTTATCAAAAATTTTCTTGTTATCATCATATTGGCGCAGTAGTGTTTCATTAATCATGTTATTAAGAATAGCTCTGCGAGTTACGATGTTGTCTTTAATGCCGGAAGCGAGAATGTATTCCGAATAACGGGTTACAAAATCCGAAGTATAAATTTCGGTCGTTCCGACTTCTGCAAGGACTTGTTTAGGTAGCGCTAACTGTTGTGATTGGAGGTGATGGTTGATAAGTAATAAAAAGATGCAAATAAAT
>DAIEQT010000017.1 GCA_027347545.1 Ignavibacteria bacterium
GTCTAATTCTGCAAGCGCGTTTTGTTCTGCAGTACGAGCGGTTTCCATTTCGCCCGTCCATAAAGCTTTAGCTTCTTCGTCCTTTTCAGCCAGACAGAGGTCTACATATTTTGTAAAATAACCGTCAAACTCATCGTCGGCTTTAGTAAATTGATTTAATTTTTGTTCGACTTCTTTATTAATAGTTCTCTTAATAATTGCTTTATTTGTATCAATGTCCGCTTGTCTTGCTTTAATCAATTTGAGAGTTGCGTCATACTCTTGCTGAGTACTTTCCGCTAATAATTCCAGCCCATTGGCGCGCATTCTTTGAAAAGCTGATGTTAAATCAATCATAGCTCCTAGAGGTACAACATTGTTTTCATATAAAAGTGTATCGCTTTCATCGGCTGTTTTAAGGGCTGTAATGCCTTCGTAACCAATTACACCTGCAATTAATGCAACAAGAGTAAAACCCATTAAAAGTTTTGTAGCAATTTTAAGATCGTAGAACCACTTCATTTTGTTTCTCCTTATAGGTATATGATTTTATATTAGTTAAAAGATATTGTGAACGCTGAGAAATATCCTAAATCTTTGTCTTCGTTTTTTCCTATCAAATCAATTTGAGCGCCGAAGACAAAAAGCAATACCGGTGAAATTTTATAAGTAATGCCCGGCATTAGTGATAACTTATCGGAATGAAGTTTCCCATTCCATGTTGCAAAACCATTTAGTTCAACCACACCTTGAAATTTTTCCGAGAACCATTGACCAACTCCAACACCGTAACTTAAAATGTTGTTAAACGGATGAACCCCATGAATCCTTGTATAAGAAAGGAGCATATCAATACTTGAGCTTTCGGATAATTCTAAAGAGGCGATAGAGCCGTAAGTTGATGTGAGATGATGTTCATCATTCCGTAATGTATCGGCAATAAATTCATTCCCGGCGGGCAGAGCAACTCCGGCTATTAAAGCAAGATGAAAATTTTCTGAATCGGTAAGAATATATTTAGAACCAAAGGAAACTTGTTCTATTGAAGATGAGAAAGCCGTACCTATTTCAAAATTATTAGCAATACCGGCAGTTACTCTAAACATAACACTGGATGAAAAGTTTTTGCCTGATAAAGATTCTAACGAACCGTTATCGCCAAATCTATTTGAGGCATCAAAAACAGAAAAGGAAGGTTCAAACTCGAAACTGCCGTTTGACAATACTGTTGCTTCCGGTACACAAAGTTTTGAGCCGGAAATTCCGCTAATCTGCGCTACGGAAATTGTAAGCGGCATTAGCAGAAGTAAAAGAAGCGCACGGTAAATTTTTTCTCTTTTCATGGTTTTACCTTATTAAGCGACTTCTTGTAATTGTGATGTTTCTTCTCTTAGCAAGACTTTATTAAGATCAATAAGAATTAGTAATCTGTCTTCAAGTTTTCCAACCGATTTAATAAAATCCGAATTGATGCTTGTAACAATTGAAGGAGGCGCCTCGGTTATATTAACCGGAATGCGCAATACTTCATTCACAGAATCAACTATGAACCCGATGGTTCTTGTCTCGATCTCTACAACAATAATTCTTGTGTCTTTGTCGTGTTCTTTCTTCTCCATATTCAAACG
>DAIEQT010000034.1 GCA_027347545.1 Ignavibacteria bacterium
GGCATTTGCAACTCACAACAGCTTCGATACTTTTCTAATTGGTCTCGCTGCCAGCATCGGCGCTGGAATAAGCATGGGTTTTGCCGAAGCTCTTTCTGATGATGGTACTCTTACCGGGCGTGGGCATCCGTGGATGCGCGGAGCGATTACGGGATTGATGACAACCCTCGGAGGAATCGGTCATACATTGCCTTACCTCATTCCGAATGTTTACACCGCAACAACCATTGCAGTGATTGTTGTTCTTATTGAGTTAGGTGTGATTTCATGGGTTCGGCATAAATTTATGGATACGCCTCTCGGCACCGCAATATTTCAAGTTGTTATTGGCGGAATTCTTGTGTTCTTAGCAGGAGTGCTGATAGGGAGCTCATAAATATTTGTGATGATGGATTCCGTTTAACAGATTGAATTTGCAACTGGGCGAGTTCAGATCTTTCGTTATAAACTATTTCAACCCAAAATGAAATTTGAAAAATCAAAATTTAGATACTAATTTTGGTCACAAAATTATCGGGGTTGTGTGTGCCAGAGGAATTATACGTTAATATTAAATTCAAAAATAGAAAAACAGGTGAGCTAAAAGATGGTTACGTTCGTGTTCCTAATGTTGAAAAGTATGCGAACGGATTAAAAAAGTTTTTCGATATTCATCAATTCAGGGTTTGCGAAAAACGGTTGGTAAGCAAAGAAGAGTATGATAAAAGAGGCAAAGCCTAAATTTCTTCGGTAGTATAAATTCTGCTTCAATAAATAGCCGGTCACATGCGTTCAAAACAAACTACACCGGAAGAGCTTCATTTGTTTATCTCTTCAAATATAGCCGCTGCGGTTTACTTCAGCACGCCCGATTGCAACGTTTGCAAAGTCTTAAAACCAAAGTTCATCGAATTTCTTCAAACTGAATTTCCGCGTATAAAATTCCTCTATGTTGATGTAAGCCTTTCGAAAGAATTATCAGCCCAGCAGAATATATTTGCAGTTCCAACCATTTTGTTCTTCTTTGACGGCAAAGAATTTTTCCGAAAATCCAGAATCGTAAATTTTGAAGAGTTGAGGGAAGAACTGGATAGAATTTACAAACTATTGAGTTAACAATTATGTTAAGGCTGTCTCAAAAGTGTTTACAGAATTACTAATTCAGTCTTTTGAGACAGCCTCTTCTAACATCTACATACTATTTACTAACTACTTCTTTAGTTCCGGCATTCTTCCCGGAGTCCACGGCGCACCGATTTTTTCCATGTCTGATTCGATCGACTTTAGTTCAACATCGGTAATCGTTTTCAGCTTTTCCAAAATTGGTTGAATCTCATTATGTAAAACTTGATATGCCACTTTCTGATTGTTCGTCACATTGGAAGTTGAACGCCATTGCGTTCCGGTAAGTGTTTCTAAACGAAGATTGAGCGGCACCTTTTCCGGCGGCACTTCTTCTTGACTTGCTTTCGGCTGCTCGCCTTCGAATGCGAAGTTTATATCTTCAAGTTCTTTAGCAACGTTTGATGCGCGTTTAAACAAATCGAAAGAAGCACCCGGCGTGTTATTCAAAGTCTGCTTGATTAACACTGTTCTCTTTGCCAAATCATCTGTGAGTTGTCTTGCACCCACTACCGTTCTTGCAAGCTCCGCTGCCTTTCGTTGGAACTCAACAACTTCTGCTCTGTTTGATGCCGGGAGAGTAGTGTTGTTCAACGGCACAATGTTGAATGTCACTGGTCCCGCGAGTTGTTTTTCTTCGCCGCGGACAACCATTGCCATCGTTACAGAATATTTACCAGGTAAAACAAACAAATCGCTTCTCATCTTTGCAACCGGATCAAATTTATTATCCTTTACGTTAACAGGATTCCAACTTTCGTAACGCAAATCCCAAACGGCTCTGTTTACTCCGGCGCTCGCAGCTTTTGTAATTTTTCTTACTACGTTTCCGGCTTCATCGGAGATTGTGA
>DAIEQT010000054.1 GCA_027347545.1 Ignavibacteria bacterium
GTGGTTTCATTTGGGCAGCACGCTAAATTTTTCTTTCATAGCAAATCCACGGTCGGTTTGAGCAACAGTTGAAGCAACGCCAAAAGCATCATGCTCAAAAAACAACATCCAGTTTTCTTCAACTGCACGCGGAAGAATTTCCTTCTTCTCATTAACCGTAACAAGGGGTTGAAGATCGTAACCCATTACGTAAGGAACCGGAATGTGAGAACTGGTTGGCATTAAATCACCGCAATACAAAAGTGTGTTTGATGAATCTGAAATCTTAACTAATTGCTGGTGAAATGTGTGACCGTTAACTTCAATCAATTCTATGGAATCGTTGAATGTTTTTTCTTCCCATAGTTTCAAGATTCCTTCATTCATTAATGGCATAAATCGTTCTTTGATAAAACTAGCTTTATCACGATCTGATGGATTCAGCGCCCAATCAAAATGTTTTTTCTGAACATGATACGTTGCGTTTGGAAATGTAGGCTGCCATTTATCATCTTTAAAGTAAGTTGAGCCGCCGGTGTGGTCGAAATGGAGATGAGTTAAAATTACATCAGTAATTTTCTCCGGATCAATTCCGTTCTGTTCAAACGATTTCTTTTGAGTGTATTCGGAATAATCAACTCCATAAATTTTGATAAACTTTTCATCCCAATAGCTTCCTATGCCGGTATCAATTAAAATATTTTGGGAAGAACTGCTTAGCAAAAGATTGCGCGCGTTCAGTGTAATTCTGTTCAGCTCATCCGGCGGATTTGTTTTCTGCCAAAGTGGTTTTGGAACAACGCCAAACATTGCGCCGCCATCAAGTGCAAATGAGCCAGTCTCAATAACTTTTAATTCATATCCGCCAATAGTCATAGTAAATTTTTATGTTTGTTAGTGTAATTGTTAAGTTAAGCGCATCTAAAAACTATGGAAATTTACTATGAACAACAAAAGGCTTAGCCGGCTCGTTCAATTTGCAATAAGCTCATTTTTGTTACTTTTTCTAATTACGACGGTTCTTACTCAATATACGTTCGCTCAAAAAAATAGCTCGCACGATATAAAAGTAATGTCGTTCAATATTCGCTTGGGAGTGGTTGATGATGGCGAAAACAGCTGGAAATACCGAAACGAATTTCTTTGTCAGACAATTAAGAAATTCAATCCGGAATTGCTCGGATTGCAGGAAGCTTTTCTTTTTCAGATAGATGAAATACTAAAACATTTCCCGAACATGGCATTAATGGGTGTTGGAAGAGACGATGGCAAGCAAGGCGGCGAATATTCTTGCATCTTGTATGATAAAACCCGCTTCAATGTTGATACTACAGAAACTTTCTGGTTTTCTGATACACCCAACATTCCCGGCTCGAAACATTGGGGAAATAACATTACAAGAATTTGTACCTGGGCAAAGTTTACCGATTCTAAAACCAAGAAAAAGTTTTACTACTATAATGTTCATTTAGATCATGAATCGCAGCCGAGTCGTGAGAAAAGTACCGAACTGTTATTAGCAAAAATAAATAAGCAGAAAGAAATATTGCCAACTATTTTAACCGGAGATTTTAACTGTGAAGAAGAAAATCCGGCTATAAGAACAATTCTTTCCGGCGGATTAACCGATACTTACCGCATTAAAAACAAAAAGATCAAGGAAGAGGGCACGTTCCATGCTTTTAATGGAAATAAAGACGGAGAGAGAATTGACTTCGTTTTTACATCTAAGCAAATTAAAACTAAACAGTCGGGAATAATCAGAGACAGCTACAACGGAAAGTTTCCTTCAGATCATTTTCCGGTTATTGCTGTTTTGGAAATGTGACAAAAAATTGGTTTGAATAAAAGCCCATCCCAACCCTTCCCAAAGGGAAGGGCTTTTTAA
>DAIEQT010000056.1 GCA_027347545.1 Ignavibacteria bacterium
TTCTAACATCGGAGCTATTTTGCAAACTAACCAAGCTGAAGCTGATCTTAAAGTCGCGCGAGCTAAAGCAGAAGAAAGACGCGCTGCGGCAGTTGCTCTTGAACAAGAAATGAGCGCTGAAGTTGCTAGGATGAAAGCAAAAGTTGTGGAAGCTGAAAGCGAAGTTCCGAAAGCAATTTCCGAGGCATTCCGCAACGGTAAGTTAGGTGTAATGGACTATTATAACATGCGAAACATTCAAGCTGATACAGATATGAGAACTTCAATTTCTAAACCAGACGATAAAAAAGAGAAAGATCAGAATGGATAACATTTTTCAAATAATCATTTTCATTTTTGTTATTTGGAGTATTCTAGGCTCAGCTTTTGGGAAAAAGAAGCAACAGAACAAGCAGCCGTTGCCGCGAAAGATTCCGCGAGGAGGATCATCTGGTCCTTCTCCAAATTATCGGCAGACTTCGCAAGACGTTCTGGAAGATATTCTTGGTTTCAAAATCCCAAAGAGTGAAGATGAATACCCAACAACAATAAATTATGAAAAAGAAGATTTAGAAATATCTTCCCGTGATTTGGAAAAGGATACCGAAGCTATTGCAGCTCGTACCAAATATGAAAAAGCACTTGAGGAAATTGATTACGATAAGCTTGGTTCGCTGGAATCCATGCCACTGGAACAAGTAAAAACCGAGAAGACTGATGCTTATTCACAGCAGTACACAACTTATTCGAAAACTTCTCAGATGAAATTAAATTTCAAGAATAAAACAACCATTCGCGATGCGATAATCTTTTCGGAGATTCTTGGCAAACCCAAATCACTACGCCATTAGTTTCTAAGAATTCTATTCGTCAAATGAATTTTACTAAACAAGCCACTTATGTGGCTTGTTTTATTTTGACTATACCAACAACCAAATAATTATTTCATCAGTTTTTTAGATAATTCAGTAATTCACTTATCGACTTACTGGCAAATCTATTTTTAATAGTTCTAAAACCGCCGCCATAAACTGGGCTCAGATCATTTTCGATTTCGTAAATCAACTGTTTAGTCAGATGAGTGGAATTCTGGCTTACCAAATAGAGATATGAAATGTAATTGCAGCTTCCTTCCGTAACTGATTTTGATAGCTCTCGCTTGGTATTCTGAGTGATCCAAACATGCAGCAGCTCATGCGCAATTATGATTCTAAATTAATAGCCGGCAAGCCATTTAAGATATAAATTTTGTGAGAATACTTCGTTTGACTTCTGTTAGTGGTTAGTATATTGGTTTCGCAAAATCCTTTTACACCATCTGAGAAATAATCTCCGGCAACTTTTTTTAATTCTATCTGCGAAACTCCGCTAATTGATATTTGTGCTGACGAAATCGAAATCCCCATCGAAGATAATTTGTTTCTAACTTTTTCAAGCAATCCGCTAATTCTTCCTTGGTCGAAGATTGCATCTGCGAAACAAATATTACAAATGCTTCTTCCATCAGAGTAGTCTCTGCCTCCGCTTGTAATTGATTTCGTTATCAAACGGTTGCAGCAAGTGCAACGAGGAAATTTATTTTCATGATAGGAATGATATTTATTTCCATAGTAATCAACAGAGAAAGTCCCTACTAATGTTTTTTCACAAACCTTGCACTTAGGCGAGATTTGTTCAAAACAGCTTTTGTGATACTTCTTGTTATTGCTGATCATGTATTCGTTTGTGATAACCTTTTTGCAATACTCACATTTAAAGCCTTTAACTTCGGCATAACACTCCGAATGATAATACTTTGAGTTATCGGACATAAATTTAGCCGGAAGTGGTTTCTTGCAGTAATCGCAAACAAAGTGGTCTGGATGGAAATACTTGTTTCCTACTTTCAGATAATCGCCTTCCACCTCTTTATTGCATGAAAAGCAAATAATACTTTGCCCAAGAATTATGGATACATTTAGCATAAGAACCAGTTGAAGAATTCTAATATAATTTACCGAGATAGCCATGAACTCTTTTCGATTTGGATAATAAAATAAGGCTTTCGCATTTATCTTACTATGCGCTCCCGACTAGATATCTTTAATTTTCGTAAAAACTAAACAACTTGCTCAGAATCCAATTGGTGTGTTGAGCATCATGGAGTAAAAAGAATTCATGTTTTCGATTCTCAAAAACTTTCTTTACTTTTAATAAACTTAAAAACAGAATGGAAATGGAATCACTATCCGACAAGGCTCTACTTACCTTAAAAAAGATTGAAGGATTGAAGAACTTAATCTCAATCCCGAAAATTATTTTTGAAGTCTCACAAGCTATAAAAGCAGAGCCTGGCAATGTTAAAAAGCTAGCCCGTATGATTGAGAAAGATCAGGGTCTAACAACAAAGGTTTTAGCTGTAGCCAATTCTCCTCTTTACGGATTGCAAAAAAAAGTTTCTTCGCTTGAGTTTGCTCTTATGCTAATGGGAACGGAAGAGACACTTAGAATTGTAACTGCGATTTCACTTTCAGAATCTCTTAAAATCAAATCCACAAAAGATTTTGAGTACATGGAATACTGGAAACATTCTATGCTCGTTGGAATGGCCGCGCGCGATATGTCAATCCGCTTGGGATTTTCTGATTTATTCGGCGAGGCATTCTTAGCCGGAATGTTACACGATGTTAGCATTCAAGTTTTTGCCCAGCATTTACCAAAGGAATTTGAGGAAATTATCGCAGCATCGAAAAACAATAAAAAGTTTTTTGAGTGCGAAAAGGAAATACTTGGGATCTCGCATGATCATATAGGAAAAATCCTAGTTCAAAAATGGAAATTGCCAGAGGTTATTTCGGAAGCTATAGAATTTCATCATATGCCTTCGCAGGCTCCGAGCAGTAAACAGTTGTCGGCTCTTGTTCACCTTTCCGATTCCATGACACAAGAGTTCAAAATAGGAAATACTTTCTGGGATAAGACTCTTTCTTTCGATGGAAATGTTGTTGAGATTCTAAACTTTAAGTCCGCTGAGGAAATGGCTATCTTCGTAAGCGAGTATCAAGAAATTTTCCTGGATACAGCGGAATCAATAGTGTTCTAATAGAAAAAAGCTCGACCATCGCTGATTGAGCTTTTATAAATTCTAATCTGCTTCCACTTACTACTAACCTATCAGTAAGCTAACCATTTTTTCTTGATCATCCTTCGCGATGTTGAAATGCCCCATAGAGAGCCTTTTGCTTTCTTCACCATACTTGAACCAAACAAATTCGTTTTGGATTTCAATCTTAGTTATAATTCCCACTCCAAATACTTGATGAGTTAGCTCATGCCCAACTATTCTACGGTTAGCAATTTCTTCTTTAATGATATCAATAAACAAAAATAGCGATGTTCCTACAAAGTTTGCTGTTCCCCACATCTTATTAAATTTTTGTCTTGTCAATTCTTCATCCGTACGCAAAGCATATTTTAGTGCGTCACGTAATTCTTTAGCTTTTACAGAGCATTTGTTTTTATTGCCGCTACGCTTATTGAATGATATCACCTCATCAGTCATCATGAAATATTCTAAGAACTCTTCAGTTTGATTTTTCTCTGATTCCATATAAGTGATTTTTTTCTTTTCTCTAATTTCGCTCTTAATCCTATCAAATAAATGATTAATTAACTGCTGCTCTGCCGGCAAATATATTTCTGAAAGTGTCTTCATTTGTTAATCCTTATAACTAACGTTGGCTAATTTGTTTTATCTTTTATTAAACTCAAACTTCAAGGCAAAGAGCATAAAAAAAGGCTGAAATCGAAATGAAATCAGCCTTTAGAGTACCGGAGGCCGGACTCGAACCGGCACGAGGTTTAAGCCTCACTGGATTTTGAGTCCAGCGCGTCTACCAATTCCGCCACTTCGGCATTTCTTAAAAATCGCGTCGCTAAATTAATTTTAATCGCTCACATTAGCAAGATTTCGAGCAATAAAATCGATTATTACTTCGGTGATTTAGCTCTTTCCACTAACGGACGTTTACTTTTATCTTTATTTAGGCTTGTAAGTACAATATCT
>DAIEQT010000059.1 GCA_027347545.1 Ignavibacteria bacterium
ATTCCCAACGAAATGATATTTCATCAAGGTGATCCCGGAACAGGATTGTACATTATTATTAGCGGAAAAGTTGTAATTAAACAAGATGAAACCGGAAACTCCTGGGAATTAGCAAATCTCGGGCGTGGCGATTTCTTTGGCGAGCTTGCTTTGCTTGATAACGAAGTCCGCTCAGCTTCCGCATTAGCACTTGAAGAAACGCAAATTGCTGTAATATTTAAGCCCGAACTTGATAACTTCATTTTAAACTTTCCCAAAGAAGGATCAAAAATTCTTAAAGGAATAGCACAGATAATTGCCATACGGTTAAGAACATTGAACCAAGATTATTTTCAGTTGTATAAGAAATCGAAAACAAATTAGTGGAGGCAGCAATGATTAACAGCATTATGGTTCCAATAGATTTCTCTGATTATTCTAAAGCCGCATTAAAATATGCAGCCCAATTTGCTAAGCAATTCAACTCCAAGATTTTTCTTATCTACGTTGTAGAGCCAATGATTTATCCTGCTGATTTCTCTATGGGTCAAGTTGCCATTCCCTCTTCCGATATTGATTTAACAACTCGCGCAGAAGAAGAACTGAACAAATTGGCTTCGGAAATTGGTAATGGAATTCAAGTCGAGACTATAATCAAAACCGGTAAACCATTTGTAGAAATTAACGAAACCGCCGGTGAGAAAGGCGTTGACTTAATTATTATTGCTACTCACGGACATACTGGAGTTGAGCATTTACTTTTTGGCTCTACAGCAGAAAAAGTTGTTAGGAAGGCTCCTTGTCCGGTTCTTACTCTAAGAGAACCTATCAAAGGATTTCAATTTAAGAATTGATAGTAGAAAACAAAGAAGCCCCGGTGATTCGGGGCTTCGCGTAACATCAAAATTATTTCGCTTGTTCCAACTGATTTGCTGCTTGTTCAGCAATATGAGCAACTTCTGTCTTAGGATATTTTTTAGCCAATTCTTTCCAAATTGCTATTGCTTTTTTATTATCGCCTTTAGCCTGAGCTAATCCGCCTACGTTATACTGAGCATAAAGATTGTTTTTATCAACACTTAATACTTTGTTATTGTATTCTGTGGCTTTATCCAAATTTCCGGTATTGTAATAAGTAAAAGTCAGTTGCAACAAAATGTCAGTTCTTTTAGAATCAACTTTAATGATTCTCTCGTACAACTTTATAGCTTCCTCGGAATTATGAACAGCCAGCATATCCGCATATTCTCTAATCTTAGTAGTATCGTTTGGATTTTTCTCTACTTCCATTTTGAGAGCATCCATCTTTTTCCTAGCATCTTCCATAACATTATCTTTACCCGGCATATCACCATTCCCGCGGGACCTCATTCCGCCGTGTACATCATCATCCGGCATCTGAGCGCCTTCAGTTAGTGTTCCAACTTTATTGGACTCTTTTGTAACATTTGAGAAAAACACAATCGCCAAAACAAATACTACGAACACTCCTAAGTAAATGTATATCGGTTTGAATTTCATTATATCTCCAATTTTTAGTGTGCCAAATTAAGATATTTTTTGAAAAACCTCTCAACCAAATATGGCTTTTTCTTATTTCTTTTCGTTTGAATGAAACTAACTTTATTAGAGCATTGTTTAATAATGCAACACAGGAATTGTTACAGCCGGCTGTAAAAGCCGACTCAGCATTACAAGATTCCTGTAAGTTGTTCTATTAAAAAATTTTATAGCTTATAAATTTCCATTTTTTTATATTTGCCATGGTGATTATTATAAATTCAAACCGGAAATCTGCGATAGAAACTTTCTACTCAGTGTATAATCAGTTGATTTATTAAGTCATTTGAAAAAAGAACATAACAGGATTAGCTATCTCTTCCAACGCTCGGCTTGTCTTAAAAAAGACATAAATAGTTTTTAAGTATAATTTAGTTAGGAGAAATGTAAAATTGAAGATCACTAAGCAGTTTACTAATCGAGAAAGTAAATCGTTAGACCAGTATCTCCAGGAGATTGGAAAAGTAGATCTTTTAACTCCTCAGCAGGAAATTGAATTAGCAATCCGTATCAAAAAAGGTGAAAAAGCCGCTCTTGATAAACTAACAAAAGCTAATCTAAGATTTGTTGTGAGCGTAGCTAAACAGTACCAGAATCAAGGATTACCATTAGGCGATTTAATTAATGAAGGAAACCTCGGATTAATTAAAGCCGGTTTAAGATTTGATGAAACCCGCGGATTCAAATTCATCTCCTATGCAGTTTGGTGGATTCGCCAGTCAATCATGCAAGCAATCGCGGAACAATCCAGAATGGTTCGCTTACCACTTAACCGTGTTGGCGCGTTAAACAAAATGGGCAAAGCTTTAAGTCAGCTTGAACAAGAGTATGAACGCAGACCAAGCCCGGAAGAAATTGCTGAACAGTTGGATATGGACGTTAGCGATGTTACTTACGCTATGCAGATTGCTGGCCGCCATATTTCTATGGATGCTCCTTTTGCACATAGCGATGATAACAACAATAGTTTGTTAGACGTAATGCCTAATGAAGATCAGCCGGCACCGGATCATACTTTGATGAAAGAATCTCTCAAAGCTGAAATTGAGCGCTCACTTTCTACATTAACTGAACGCGAAGCAGAAGTTATTCGTCTTTACTTTGGATTAGGCAAAGAACATTCCCTCACTTTAGAAGAAATAGGTGAAAAACTTAATCTTACCCGCGAACGTGTTCGTCAGATTAAAGAAAAAGCTTTAATACGCTTGCGGCACTCTAACCGAAGCAAAAACCTAAAAGCATATTTAGGATAAAATTGACCCCGCCATGGCGGGGTTTTTTATTTTCTTTTTCATCACTATTCCAATTATTTCTATTTTTGATCAACAAATCTTAGGTAGACAATGGATACTTCTACTTCTAAAAGCAGAATTGAAAACCTCTCTCATCTTATAGGAAACACACCCTTACTGGAGATCTCATTAGAATTTGACAGCAGTAAAAGAAAAATTTATGCTAAAGCTGAAAATCTGAACATGACCGGCAGTATTAAAGATAGAATGGCATTCCACATTCTTAAGAATGCTTACGACAGAGACATTTTGAAAAAAGGCTCTTTGATAATTGAAGCCACAAGCGGAAATACAGGAATTTCTTTTTCTGCTTTGGGACGTACTTTGGGTCATAACGTTACTATCTTTATGCCTAACTGGTTGAGCCAAGAAAGAATCAATTTGATTAAGAGTTTTGGTGCCGACATAATTCTTGTTAGCAAAGAAGAGGGCGGATTTTTGGAAAGCATTCAAAGAGCTGAAGAACTTGCTTCAAAAACTGAAAATTCGTTTCTGCCAAGACAATTTGTAAATGAGGATAATTGCGAAGCTCATTACAAAACAACCGGGATGGAAATTTATTGGCAAATGAGATTTCACAAATTAATTCCGGACGCGTTTATTGCCGGTGTTGGAACTGGTGGAACAATTATGGGAACTGGAAAATATTTACGTGAGAAATTCCCAAATATTAACCTTCACCCTTTGGAACCTTCAAACTCCCCCACTCTATCAACAGGTTGTAAAGTTGGTAAACATAGAATCCAAGGAATCTCGGATGAATTTATTCCGCCAATTCTAAATTTAAGCTCTCTCGATCATGTTGTTTCCGTTGATGATGGTGATTCCATTCTGATGGCTCAGAAACTTGCTTCTACTCTTGGACTGGGAGTTGGAATTTCCTCCGGCGCCAATTTGATTGGAGCTTTGAAAATCCAAAATGAATTAGGAAATGATGCTATTGTAGTTACTGTTTTTCCGGATGATAATAAAAAATATTTGAGTACGGATTTATTCAACAATGAGCCAATCAAGCCGCATTTTCTTTCTCCAAGGATAAAACTTTTGGAAGTAAAAGCATTTAAGAGAGTCTGCCAAACTTGTATGGATTCCACGGAATGTGCAGATTGCACAAATGAAATCCGACAAGAAATTTGCATGAAGCTTATGAATTAAAATTATTTCAAAAACCCTAAAAATGAAATAACTAATTGTATGACACTTGAACAATATTTTTCGAAATTTAGAAAAAATATCATCGGTATTGATTATGAATTTCAGTCCACTTACGGAACAAAAAAACTAGTTTACGCTGACTGGATTGCAAGCGGTAGACTATACAATCCTATTGAGGAGAAATTACTCGAAAAATTCTACCCTTTAGTTGGAAATACGCATTCCGAGTCTTCGATTTCCGGCACTACAATGACGAAAGCCTACAAGGAATCGAGAGCTATAATTAAGAAGCATGTTAATGCAACTGAAGAAGATGTACTGATTTTTGCCGGTTATGGAATGACGGCAGCAATAAATAAATTTCAACGCATCCTTGGATTATCCTATCCCGAACAATTGAAAAAATTTCTAAACGTACCCGATGAAGAGCGTCCGGTTCTTTTTCTCACTCACATGGAACATCACTCAAATCAAACTTCCTGGCTGGAAACTATTTGCGATGTTGTTATAGTAGAACCGGACGAAAAAGGTTTAGTTGATTTGAATAATTTCGAATCTCAGCTTAAGAAGTATGAATCAAGAAAAACAAAAATTGGTTCTTTTACGGCTGCTTCAAATGTAACGGGAGTTATTCCACCATACCAAAAGCTGGCAAAGATGATGCATCGGAACAACGGAATTGCTTTTGTAGATTTTGCCGCATCAGCTCCATATGTAGAAATTAACATGCATCCGGAAGACCCAGAAGAAAAACTCGATGCAATTTTCTTCTCGCCTCATAAATTTCTTGGCGGTCCAGGCACTTCCGGTGTTTTTATTTTTGATAAGAAACTTTATAACCGTGCTGTACCCGACCAGCCGGGTGGCGGAACTGTTGATTGGACAAATCCTTGGGGAGAACATAAATTTATTAAAGACATAGAAGCCCGCGAGGATGGTGGAACTCCCGGTTTTCTTCAAGCGATTAAGTCAGCTCTCTGTGTTAAACTGAAAGAGGAAATGGGTGTTAAAAATATTTTAGAAAGAGAAGAGCAATTACTTAAGATTGCTTTTGATAGACTTACAAAAATTTCTTCTATGCATCTTCTAGCAAATGAACATCAGAATCGTTTAGGAATAATATCTTTTTATGTCGAAGGCGTTCATTACAATCTGCTTGTTAAATTACTGAATGATCGTTTTGGAATTCAAATGAGAGGCGGGTGCTCTTGTGCCGGAACGTATGGACACTACCTGTTACACGTAGATCCAACTATGTCTAAGAGAATTACCGATATGATTAATCACGGCGATTTATCTGAGAAACCGGGATGGGTGAGATTTTCTTTGCACCCTACAATGACAAATGAAGAGCTTGATTACGTATTAAATGCTCTGGAAGATGTTATTAAAAATATTGAGGAGTGGAAAAAAGATTATAAATACTCTTCAACGACAAACGAATTCACTCACAAGGGTGCAAAAGAAAGCGACTGGAACTATTTACATAATTGGTTCGTTTTGGAAAATGAATAGAATGAATTCTTGACAACTTCTGGAATAATTAACTATCTTCGCACCCAAGATGACGAAACTAAAACTAAATATCGAAAATAAATTAACCCGCGGTTGGTGGTGGTGGCAGATTTTAAATATTCGTTTTACTCAGTGAAATAGACTAACCAAATAGAATTTTAACTAACCCTTCTTGGAATCACTGAGAAGGGTTTTTTGCTTTAAAGGAATAAGATGACATTCGAAAATTTTGCCCGGCTTGCTCAGCAGTATAAACTCGTTCCGGTTTACGAGCGCGTTGCCGCCGATTTGCTTACACCGGTTACAGCATACTTAAAAATTCGTGAGAAAGATAAAATTTCTTTCCTTCTTGAATCAGTTGAAGGAATTGGCAGGCTTGCCCGTTATTCTTTCATTGGTTTGAATCCATCCGAGATAATTTCTAACGACTACAAAACAGTTACTGTAAAAACTTCCAACGAAACAAAAACATTTGAAGGAACCATCTTTAGCTATTTGAAAAATAGAATTGCTGAATTTGCTCATCCGACAATTGATGATCTTTCCTACTTTACCGGTGGATTAGTCGGCTTTATTGGCTTCGATAATATTTCTCTGATTGAAGATGTAATCTCTTACGATGAAACTAAGAAAGGAATATCTCCAGATTCAGTCTTCGGCTTGTACAACACCATTATAGTTTTCGATCACTTCAAACATCAGATAATTTTAATTACAAATGTGGATTGCAGTGATAAATCCAATCTTGATGATAAGTTTAACAAAGCTACAGCTACACTTTCGGAATTGAAGCAATTACTTAGTAAAGATTTGCATCACAAATCTGATTTCAAAGCAAATCCTACTTCTTTGAGTGAAATTGAAGAAGCTGAATTCCTTAAACTTGTTGAGAGAAGCAAGAAGAATATTTACGCCGGAGACGTTTTTCAGATTGTTCTTTCAAAAAGATTTGAAGCTGATTACAGCGGCGACAGTTTTAACGTTTACCGCGCGCTAAGAATGATTAATCCTTCTCCATATATGTACTACATGGAATTTGAAAACGACTTCAAAGTTATTGGTACATCACCGGAAGATTTACTAAAAGTAAAAAACCGCAAAGCGGAAATCTTACCTATTGCCGGAACCAGACGGCGCGGCAAAAGTGAAGAAGAAGATTTACAGTTAGAGAAAGAATTGATGAACGATCCAAAGGAAATTGCTGAGCATGTTATGCTTGTTGACTTAGCTCGCAACGATCTTGGAAGAATCTGCAAGCTCGGCACAGTTCAAATTAGTGAGCAAATGAAAATAAACCGCTTCTCTCACGTGATG
>DAIEQT010000060.1 GCA_027347545.1 Ignavibacteria bacterium
GTCCGCCGCTAAGAAGCGCTTGCTTTGTTGTTGATAAAACCGATACCGATTTCGTTTTTTACGGTGCTGGCTGGGGACATGGAGTTGGCATGTGTCAATCCGGTGCGATTACAATGGCAAAGAATGGAACCAGTTTTGAAGAAATATTAAAACATTATTACAGGAAAGCAGTAATAAAAAATATCTTTTAGAGATTAAGATTTAGCTCGACTTGTTCTTCTTTCTTTATCAGCATCGGCACAATCAACGCTATAACAAACGCTGCCAATCCAAGAAACACAAAAATATCTCCAATCAACTGATCGTACTCAATTAAATCAAGTTTGTTAAGAATGTAAGTCCAATCGTGGTAAACTTTATTGCCGCCGAGAAGAGGAAGTTTATGTGCACGTGCGTCAGCCGCATAAACACTAATGTTAAATAAATTTTGTCCAAGCCAAACTAAAAACGCTTGCGCGCCAAATTTCGTTTTCTTCACAAAGTAGTAAACAACAAACATTGAGGGAATTATAATTTGCATCAGTGTACCACCAAGCGTATAAATAAAACCACCAAAAACTTTGAACACTCCGTGACCGCCTTCATGTATCAGCAAGTTGATATAATCTATAAAGAGAAAGTTTCCAATGTTAATCGTAAAGTAGATCATAACCGGCAACAGAACTAACGAGCCAATCCATGGAAAAACTTTTGAGAGAAGTGAGTTTTCTTTTGGTACGTATAGCGGTTTCATCATTCGAACATTTTTCTTAGTTCTTCTTTATCCTTAGTAATTCCCAAACAGATCATAAGTTTGATTCGCGCTTTCTGTCCGTTAAGATAATCGGCAAAAATTACACCCATTTGCTTAAGCCATTTGCCTGCGCCGGGATAGCCATATATATCAAGGGTTTCACCCGCGGGGCAACGGGAAACCAAAACTGTTGGTATTCCTTTTTCAACTGCATATTTAATTCCTTCAAACGCTTCCGGCGGAACATTGCCAACACCCATTGCTTCTACGACAATTCCCTCAACTCCGCTATCTGCAGAGAAGCGAAAAAACTTTTCATTCATTCCCGCGTAAACCTTTATTAGATCAACATTGGAATTAATTGTGCTGGCTTTAAGCGTTTCCTGTTTTCGCGGCAATCTATTAAACCAAACTTTTCCTTTCTCTACAAAACCGAGTGACCCGAAATCCAGGCTATGAAATGTTTCAACATCTTCCGTGTGAGTTTTTGTTACTTCGCTAGCCGCGTTTATTTCTCCATTCAAACAAACTAATACACCAAAGCCTTTGCTGTTGGGATTATTAATGATATGAATCGCATCCACTAAATTTTTTGGCGCATCCCAATCCGGTTCCGAGCTTGTTTTCATTGCGCCGATTACTACTATTGGAATTTTTGTTTCTAGTGTTAAATCCAAAAAGTAAGCAGTCTCTTCGAGCGTGTCGGTTCCGTGAGTTACAATTACTCCATCATAAATATTTTGCTGCAAGAAAGAATTTATTTTTTCCGATAGCTCCAACATTCTTTGCGGTGTCATATGAGGACCGGGATAATTTCCAAATTCATAAATGGAAAGTTTTGCTAAACCTTGCGCTTCGGGCATCATGCTAATTAATTCATCGCCATGAAAGAAAGGAACGGCTGCTTTTGTCTTATCATCTATCTTCATAGAAAAAGTACCGCCGGTAAAAACAATCAAAACGTTTTTCATGCTGCTCTCACATCAAGTTATTGCTTAACTGATTTATAATGATACAAATGTAATTCTCTTCTGCTTCACCTACACAAAAAATATCTTTAAAATTTGTTATCGCTTGCAAAAAATAATTTGCTTGATAGAGCTACAGAATTTATTTTGCTCGCCCTTCAAAAGGAAGGTTTGGTCTGTTTACAAGTTGTTGATAACCTTTTCTTGTGAAACGTTTCACATAGCAAATAGGTCGTCTGGTTTTGGTTCTTTTAACGTTTGTTTTGTTCGTTTTTCTTCTAAGCCGCTTATATTCTGTTCTATTATAACGGTTTATGGAGAAAATTTAATGTTAACAATTTGTGGATTCGTGAATAATATTAAATTGATTTTACAACAACTTCTTAAGTTTTGCCGGGTTTTCCGGCTTCTATAATGTGGATAATATGCTAAATACTGCCGAAAGTATGCGTGTTGAAAAAGAAGCTAAGGATGTTTGGAAAGAGTGTTTAAGTTTAATTAAGGAAAACGTTCCTAACATAACTTACAACACTTGGTTCCTCCCGATAAAGCCTTCGGATTTCTTTGAAACCACGCTTAAAGTGTTTGTTCCCAACAACTTTTTTATTGAGTGGATAGAGCAACACTACAACACGTTAATAAAAAACACTGTTGCACAAGTATTGGGGCATGAGGGTAAACTTCTTTATGTAATCCTTGAAGAAAAAGAACATGAAGCAGAACAAGAAAAAAATATTCAGCCGGATAAGAAGCCTCCGCTTACAGCACCTACAGAACCACAAAAAGAATTTGATTCTTGCTTAATTACCAAATACACGTTTGATAATTTTATCAAAGGGGAGGGCAATCAGTTGGCCCGCGCTGCTGCATATGCAGTTGGTGATAGCCCCGGCAATACTTCTTTCAATCCGCTCTTTATTTATGGTGGGGTTGGTTTAGGAAAAACACATCTTATTCACGCTATCGGAAATAAAATCTTAGAGCGCGCACCGGAAAAGAGAGTAATTTATATTTCTTCCGATGCGTTTACTGTTGAGTTCGTGGAAGCAATTCAATCCAACACAGTAAATGATTTTTCCAGCTTCTATAAAAGTATGGATGCGCTGATTATAGACGATATACAATTCCTAGTAGGAAAAGAAAAAACACAAGATCTATTCTTTCACATTTTTAATACGTTACACCAAAGCGGCAAGCAGATTATTCTTTCCAGTGATAGGCCGCCGAAAGATTTAAAAGGATTGAGCGACCGTTTAGTTTCCAGATTTCTGTGGGGATTGCAAACGGATATTCAACCGCCCGATTTGGAAACCAGAACCGCTATTCTCAAAAATAAAAGCGCTTCCTACGGAATAAATTTATCGCGCGAGATTGTAGAATATATAGCGTATAACATTACCTCAAACATCCGCGAGCTCGAAGGCTGCTTAGTAAAACTTCTTGCTAATGCTTCTTTAACCTCACGAGATATTGATTTTGAGTTGGTAAAGAAAACCGTGCGAGAAGTTTCCACAAATAAACAAGTTAATATCTCAATTGAGCTTATTACTAAAGTTGTCTGCGAGTATTTTGAGTTGGAGGAAAATAAGCTCCGTGAAAAGAACAGACGAAAAGAAGTTGTCCTAGCAAGACAGATAGCTATGTATCTTGCAAAGCAGCTTACTAAGTCTTCTCTTAAAACAATTGGGCTTCATTTTGGCGGAAGAGATCATTCAACCGTTATTCATGCTCAAACATCGGTAGAAGAAGCTGCCAAAATAGATTTCAAAATGAGAGAAATGTTGGATTCTATCAAAGGCAAAATTGAATTGTCGGTCACTTAACTTATCAACAATTGGTGTGGAAAACCTGTTGATGGCTTGTTAAATAAATGTTTGTAATCTTGGTTTACTAATCAACACTTGGATAACAGTTACTTATCCACATATGCATAACAAATAACTATTAGGGTTTTTCTCACTATTCAGACTAAATAACGAACTAAATTGAGTAATCCACATATCCACAGACTTATTATTATAACATATATATACTATATACATTAATTAATAATAAAGGAGTTGATAGAAATGTGGGTAAAATTGAAGTTCTACTCGATTTTTGATATTTTTTGATGCCACTTGGAGATAAATATGGAATTCAAAGTAAACAGTAAAGAGCTCGAAAAACTACTTGGAAAAATCATTCCAGCAGTTCCTACCAGAACACCAATGCCTATCTTAGAAAACTTTCTTTTCGAAGTTAAGGATGGATTGCTAACAATTTATGCCACGGACTTAGAAATCTCTTTGAAGTCGGCATTAAACATTGTTACTGATGAAAATCTAAAGATGGTAGTACCTGCCCGTTTACTTTATGATATTGTGCGTTCCCTAAAGGATACCACAATTCACTTCAAGATGATGGCAAACAAAAAGATTAATTTAGTAACGGATGCCGGTAAGTACACAATCAGTTATTTAGATGCCGATGAATACCCGGAAATTCCTTCTCTAAGTGCGGATAAAGATATTAACGAAGTAACAATTAACGGAGTGGAATTACGCCACGCTTTTGAACGCGGATCTTTTGCGATGAGTAAAGAAGAAATGCGCCCGGCTATGATGGGAACACTATTCGAATTTACAAATGATGGTTTACGTTTTGTAACCACGGATGGACATAGACTGGTTAACATGTTGAACAAGAATGTTAAATCGCTTACAAACAACCAGTACGTAGTTCCGGAAAGAGCGGTTTCTGTTCTAACCAAAATTCTTGATGAAAAAGATGTTAAGATTTATATGACGAAATCATATATGTCATTTAAGCTGAACGATATTGAATTGATTACGCGATTGATTGCACAAAAGTATCCGGATTATGCGAGTGTGATTCCGTTAGAAAACGAATACTTAATGAAAGTTAACACAAAAGAATTACATGACTCGATTAAACGAATGATGCTTTTCTCAACATCAAGCACTCGCAGAGTTAAATTCTCTATCGAAAAAACTTCTGTAGAAATATCAGCGGAAGATTTAGATATAGGCGCAAGCGGCGAAGAAAAGGTAACATGTGATTACACCGGAGACAATTTAGAAATAGGTTTCAATTCTGCTTATGTGAATGATGTGCTCAACCACATTTCCAGCGAAGAAGAAATTACTTTCAGACTTCACTCGGCTACTAAAGCAGTAATAATAGAGCCGGTGCAGAAAAAAGAAAGCCTAGACATGATGATGTTATTAATGCCGGTGCGTTTGAATAGTTAAAATGGTTCTTAAGCAAATTGAATTGCAAAACTTTAGGCTGCATAAAAACACATCGCTGAATTTTTCCGATAAGCTCAATTTGATTATTGGCGGAAACGGGCAGGGAAAAACATCTATCTTAGAGGCTATTTACTACTTATGTACAACTAAAAATCTTAATCTCGCCAGCGAGAGTGATGTGGTTTTGTTTGGTGAACAGAATTTTGATGTTAGGGGAAATTTTGCTGATCTAACAACTAACCAAACAAGAGTGTTTTATGATTCATCTAGAAATAAGAAAATTTTTTTCTTGAATGATAAGCAAGTTTCTAATTCTTCCGAAGTGATTGGTAAATTTCCCGTGGTTTCTTTGATACAATCCGATCATGCAATTACTCTTGGCACGCCGGCAGACCGCAGACGTTTTGTGGATTCGGTAATTTCTCAAGCGAGCCATACTTACTTAGAAATTCTTTTAGAATACAATAAAATAATTCGCCAGCGCTCTTCATTGTTGTGGAGAATTAAAGAAAGCGGCGATAGAAGTTTGTTTAATCAGCTTGAGGCATGGACAGAATCTTTAATAGGTATAGGTGCGGAAATAATTAAGCACAGAATCAGTTTTGTTAATGAGTTTAATGAATATCTGATTCAAGCATACAACCAAATTGTTGAAGACAAAGAGTATCCAAAGATTAGTTACGATTCTATTCCCGGAGTTGATGAAGATGACGCAGCAGATAAATTTAGAGATGAATTGAATCAATACCGCGACGATGAGTTGCGCCGTGCGCAAAATTTAGTAGGACCGCACAGAGATGATTTTATTTTTTACATCAATGATTTAGAATTGAAGCGCTTTGGTTCGCAAGGGCAACATAAAACTTTTCAGATTGCGCTGCGGTTCGGACAGTTCTTTTTCATAAAAGATAAAATAGGAAGAACACCAATCTTTTTAATGGATGATGTTTTTGGCGAACTTGATTCTTACCGGGCCGGAAGAATTAGCGATCACGTTTCTTCAATTGGACAAACATTTATAACGATGACGGATTTAACTCGCACAGAAGAATTAAATCT
>DAIEQT010000079.1 GCA_027347545.1 Ignavibacteria bacterium
CGAGCTCATGCGGCGGGACTGAACCGGCAAGCATAACTTTCATTGTATCGCAGAAAAAACTTTTGCGGTAATCATCATGAATAAATTTTTCGGCTTTCTTTAGAATATCGCTTTTCTCCGGAGCTTCAATATGTTTTTCAATTGCGAGCAAACCTTCGCGCTGTGCTATAAGAAATAAATCGCTAAATGCCTTAAGCATTTGCATGTAATCTTGTTTTGTGTTGCCGTGGCTTCCAAAAGATTTTGTAATTGAAGCGATTATTTTCTTGATCAATGAAAGAGGAGAAGCAATTAATAAGCTTCCAATTGCAGCACCGCCAATTGTAATAAACTCGGAAATCTGAATTAGCAAAACAAGGTTTCCGCCAGCTATGGTAAACCCGGCAACTACTGACGCTAACACTACAACAATTCCAATTATTACAAACATTTGATTCCCTATTTAGCTAAACTTGTTTCAATTTCAGTTAAACTTCCAAGAAGAGTTTGGCATTTAATATCAATTTCCTTCCAAGTGCTTTGCGGCGAAAGAACAACACTTTCAACTTCCCGGCAAAGTTCGGATATGTTTGTGTAGCCAACCGTTCCGCTCGATCCTTTTAATTCATGAACTACCAGCTTAAGCAGCTCTTTGTTCTTGTTTGCCAAAGACTGCACAATGTTCTCCTTTTTTTGAACGAGCGTAGTAGTAAAATATTTTTTAAGCTCTCTATTCATTTGATCTTTTTCATATGTAGAGAGCTGAGCAAGCTTCTTTGTACTAGCTAAAAAATTGTTTCCGAGCACATCATTAATTGCCTTAATCAACACCTCTTTTGTCAAAGGCTTCGAAACAATTTTTTCAGCGCCTGCTTCCATTGCTGCAAGGACATTGGATTTATCCGTATGCCCGCTGATTATAATTACCGGAATGTGTTTCAAGTCTTCCAAAACTTTTAGAACGCGGAGAAGTCTTATTCCATCTAAATTCGGCATCATTAAATCAAGAAAGATTAGCTGCGGCTTAATTTCTACTGCGCTTTGCAAGCCTTCCAAACCGTCGTTGCAAGTAAGAACTTCTAAATCGTATTCAGAAAGAAATTTCTTGAGTGAGTTACGGATTACATCCGCATCGTCAATTACAAGGATTTTAATTTTTTCGCTTTCGATGTTCATACTTACACTTTTTTGATTTTGTATTTCTGCAAATCTACGCTTGGCGCTGCGCTAACTTTAGATGCTTCAATTGTACTTTCTTTTACCTTCTCGTAAACTTCACCGCGTAGGATCTGAACACTCTTCGGAGCGTCAATTCCTATCTTTACTTGATTATCGGAGATTGAGATGATTTTGATAGTGATATCAGAACCAAATTTTATCTCCTCATTGTTTTTTCTTGTTAAGACTAACATATGCCCTACTCGGTAAATAAGTTGTAGTAAACCGGATATTTATCCGCATCAATTATTTTTTGGAACCCCTTTCTCTCATCCTGGTTAATGTAAACCGGGGCTTTTAAGTTTACGGTTATTTTGAGCGGATCGGGATTCATAACCACAATACCAAAAGCTTCAAAGCTTTCTTCTTGCGGATAGCTTTCATCAATTATGCGAACCCCGAACATTGGAAACGCAAGTTCCGGGTTTTCGACCGAATTGATCCAGTAAAATATACTATCATCCGGTTTAATAAAGACGAACTTCTTCAGATCTTCAAAACCAAAAAGACCGTCTTCAAATGTTAGAACTTTGTCTTCGGCAAATTCTACTTCGCCAAAATGATAAGTCTTGATTTTCATATTAACTCACTTTAGAATTACTAAATCTACTCTTCTGTTTTTTGCTCTTGCTTCCGGCGTATCGTTTGGATCGCGCGGACGGTATTCCGCATAACCAACAATTGAAACTTTATCAGGATCTAATCCTTCTTCGTTAATCAAATAATACGCAGTTGAAAGTGCCCGGTCAACAGATAAATGCCAATTAGAAGGATAGCGTGGAGTGCTGATTGGCGTGCTGTCTGTGTGTCCTTCAATCCGAACATCATTCGGGATTGATTTGATTACATCAGCAAGTTGTTTAAGAACATTCTTAGATGCTTCATTCAGCATTGCTTGTCCGGGCGGAAAGAGTACATCATCAAGAATATGAACTACAATTCCTCTTTCACTTTCTTCCATCTGAATCGCTTTTGAATAATCCGATTCTGCAATCAACTTACTTAATTGATCGCTTAAATTATCCTTTGGTCCGCTAACTACTTTTGTTTCCGGCTTTGAAGGAACTACAGATTCGTTACCAAGAAAATTTCCGAAGGCGGCGGCAATTCCTTTATACTTTCCTACATCAATAATAGAGATAGTATATAAAATAATAAACAATCCTAACAGCAGTGTAATAAGATCTGCATAAGTAATTAAATACCTATCCTTATCGCCTTCCTCGTGCAAAAAAGAATCATCGGCATCTAAGCCGCTAATTTTTCTTGCTGCTCTCTTTGCGGAAGCATTCCTATCAATCTTGCTTTCATTATTGAAGGTATCTCTCCGCTCTGTAGAGTTAGAACTGCTTCCAAAGAAAGTTCCATCATGTTTTTCTCCTCGGAATGACATCTCTTTAATCTATCTCCTATTGGTAACCAAATTAAGTTGGCGCTGAACACTCCCCAAAGTGTGGCTATAAAAGCCGTAGCAATATTTTTAATTAATAAGTTCGGGTCTTCTCCGGCACTGGCTAAAGTCATAATCAAACTAATTACTGTTCCAATTATTCCCATAGTTGGAGCATAGCCGCCCTTCTTTGTAAAGATATTTATGTTTGAAAAGTGTCTTTCTTGCATTGCTTTCATTTCGAGCTGCGCCAGCAATTGAAGCGATTCGGCATCAGTTCCATCTAAAACAAATTTTGTCATCTTTCTTGGGAAAAGGTCTTCAAATTTTTTGAGGTCCTTTTCAATCATAAGCAGTCCCTCTTTTCTAGCTTTGATTGAAAGCTCAACAAATGTTGTGATTATTCTTCCTATGTCGTAACTCTTGGGGAAGTAAGCAATCTTAATCAGTTTTGGTATCATGGCAAACTTATCTAAGCCAAAACCCATTATTATTGCGGCAAATGTTCCGCCAAAAACAATAAAAATTGCAGAGAGAATAAAGAGTGCTTGGAACGATCCTCCTTCTATAAAGAATGTTCCGAAGACAGCGGAAATACCAAGAGTAAATCCTATAAATGTTCCAAATTTTTTTGTCATAAGAAATTAAACACCGATTGTGGAAACGAGTTAGACAATAATTTAGAAGAAATCTGGAGTAAATAATCTTGCTGCTGAAGTTCCATTACTAATTTAGCAGGATCAATTTCTTGAACGCGTGTAAGCATTTCTGTGTAATTATCAGTTTGACCGTTCAACACAGTTATGATGTTATCCAATCTATTTATTTTCTCACCGCCGAGTGATTGAACATCCAAAATTTCTTGGTAAGCATTCGTTAATGCCAATTTCTGAGAATCGGTTGGCGCGTTGCCGGCTTCCAGCGCATCTATTACATCGTTAATAGCTTCGAACATTCCGCTTTCTAAAACTTGATCTCCAGGAATATTCATTGCTTCTTTGATATTGCTGGAAAGCTGAACTTTAACTTCACCGGAATGATCTAGAGCAGAAACCACTGCCTTTCCTCCGGCATCAATAGTAACCGGCTCTGCAGAATAATCTGTTCCGCCGAATAAATATCTATCACCATGTTTTGCATTTACATTTTGCACTATTGCGGAAAGTGAATTTTTGATTGACTGAGCAATTGTAGTAAAGTTGCCCTGGTTCATCGCATTGCCAGAGTTTGTAGCCGCGGTCATAATGTTTTGCATTTCTGTTGTAACTTGATCTAGAGCTTTAAGACTTTGATCTATAAAATCTTGTGCACTTTGCGCATTCTTAGCGTAGGTTTTTGTTCTTCTAATCTGAGAATCCAGCTTGATTGATTCCAGCGAACCGGCAATATCATCCGATAGTTTGTCTATCTTGCTGTTGGTTGCAAGCTGAGTAGAAAGCTTCATTTTCTTTTCAGCTATTTTACTCTGCGTGTATAGATATCTATCGGTCATTAATCCTTCAGTAACTCTCATAACTCACCTATAATGCCATGTTGATAATTGTTTCTAAAAGTTTGTCAGCTATCTTAATCAATTTTGCCGCTGCTTCGTAGGAGCGTTGATATTTCATTACATTTGTCATTTCTTCATCAATGGATACACCGGAATAGGACATCTTTTGTGCTTCTAAATTTTGTAAAACTAAATCGCCGGATTGAATTGCATTATCTGCGGAAATTTTATCCATGCCAATATTATTTAGTATCTCAGAATATTTATCAAGAAAAGATGCTTCGTTTAATTCGGAAAATTTAGTTTTTGAAAGTTCAGCTATTTGTGTTGCTATTTCGCTGTTGCCGTCGTTTCCGGCAACGGAAGATGCTGCTATATTTTTGGGGCTATGTAAAATGGAAGAATTTAATGTCATCTTACCATCAACAAAGGCATTTACAATAGAACCATCAGCTGCAACTTCTCCAAAGAACGGAATCCCGGTATTTGAGGTGCCGCCGTAAACCAATGTATTCCCGTTTATGTGTACATCGTTCACTTTATCAACAAATGTCTGCGCTAATGTTTCGTACTCAGTTTTGTATTGGTTAATCTTATTAGAATAGATATCCGAGATAGCATAAAACTCGCCGCCGTTAACAACTGCAACAGAAGTTTCGTTACCCTTCTGTGTTAGCCTCATCTGTCCGTTAATAATTGATAGCTGAAACTCATTATAAGATGATTGATCTGCGCCATAGACACCGCCAACGTTTACCTGAACTGCTCCATAAGAATTTTTATTAACAGAGATATTAACCAATTGACTCAACGAATCAATTAACTTATCGCGCTGGTCCTTCAAATCATTCGATTCCATTCCACGAACTTCAGATTCGTAAACTTTTTGGTTGAGTCCGTGAATCTCTTTCAAGTAAGCGTTAATCTGTTCTACTTGAACACTGGCTTCCTTCTGGATCATGTACTGAATTTCGCTAAAGCCATCAATCTGATCTTTGAAGCGCTCACTAAGCTGCTTGCTTTTCTGAACAACATTTAACCTAAGCTGAGATGATGTTGGATTAGTTGAAAGCTCGTCCCAAGAATTAAAGAACTCGGTAAAGTAAGCTGATAATCCATCTTCCGATGGTTCACCAATTATTGCTTCCAGTTTCTCCAAGATTTCAGAGCGCTTTGTACTATCGGAGTAAGATGATTGATATTTTCTTAACTGACCGTCAAGAATCTCATTTCGAATACGCGAAATATCTTGAATCTTTACACCGGCGCCTTCTCCGTTATTCACAGTTTCAGAAGCGAGAACTACTTTTTGTCTGGAGTAATCCGGGCTGCCTGCGTTAGAAATATTTTGAGAAGCTATATCAATTGCACTTTGATATGTACTCATTGTTCTAACGGATAAATCCAGTAACCTGCCGACACTCATTTTAGACTCTCTTGTTTACAATTGCGCGTTTGTTTGGACCGACAAGTATCATCATAGTTTCTTTAATCATATTACGCGAAAAATCAATTACATCTTTTAACTGTGTGTTTGTACTTTTAATGCGCTTCACTTTGTCTCTCAAAGAAGTTCTAATAGTGTGAAGTTCTTTTAGATCATTACCAAAATGTTTGCTGCCCTGGCTTATCAAGTTTTCCAAAGTGTTTGCATCACCAAGATTGAGGTTGAGATTGTTAGCCAATTCTTTAACAACTTTAATACGTGCTGTTTCCTCACGCTCAACATCACGCAAGATTTTCTGTTCCTTACCAATTGCGCTTTCAAGAGTAGTGTAGTCGTTTTTGATGATTGCTTGTTTCTGCATATCAAGTGCGTCTATTAAGAGGCTCAAGTTTGCCTCTTGTGTCTTTAACGATGCAAGTAAAAGTTTTGTGCTCATTGTTCACTCTCTTTGAAATGATCTAAGTAACCAAGTACTTTATTTATATAATTCTTTGTTTCATCAAACGGCGGAACGCCTTTATACTTTTCAACATTTTGGGGACCTGCATTGTAAGCCGCCAGGGCAAGCTTCACATCACCACTATATTGTCGAAGCATTTGAGCGAAATATTTAGTGCCGCCAAGTATATTTTCTCGTGGATTAAAAACATTGCGCACACCCATATCCGATGCCGTAGAATCTATCAATTGCATCAAACCCTTCGCTTTTGCACTGGAAACAGCCTTATTGTTAGCCGCGGATTCCGTCATGATGATTGATTTGATAATGTTCTTGTCAATTCCGTAAGTATTAGAAGCTTCGTCAATATGTTTTTCGTAATTATTTAGTCTTTCCGATGCCGAATTGCTCGGCTGAACTTTTGTGGAATCAGTTGGTACCGTTGTATTGTGAATCTTAATCGGGTTAATTCTTTCAGAAATTTTATTGCGGATTTCTGCCGGCAATTCTTCGCCTGTAATTTTTTTGTAGAGTTTTTCTGCAACACCCAAACCTTTTGTCTCAGACATCTTTGTAGCAATCTCTTGCTCGAACATTGTATCGAACATATCGTTGCCGTAACCATCTTCGCTGCTGCCAAACATTCCTTCAGTAGTTTTGTTCATACTCTTAAGCATCATCGAAGTGAGCAAGCCTTCAAACTGTTTTGCCGCGGAAGCAATTTTCTCTTTCTGCCTCTTATCGTAGCGTGAGTTTGTCTCAAGCTGCTTAGTGAGATGTTTCTCATTCCCTATTTTGAGTGTAATTTCGTTCATCTTACATCACAATTAATTCTGCTATTAACGCACCGGCTTCTTTTAATGCCTGGAAGATTGCAATTATATCTCTCGGCGAAACTTTAAGTGAATTAAGAGCAGCAGCTACTTCTTGAACATTGCTTGCACCTTGAATTGCTATTGTACTTGTTGAATCTTGCTGTACACTCGGGATTTGATTGTTCATCGCAACTGTTTTGCCTTGTGAGAAAGCATTTGGCTGAGAAATGATTGGATAGTTGCGGATGTTAATATTCAAACTTCCGTGCGTAATTGTAACAGGCTGAATTTTTACACTTTGTCCCGAAACAATTGTTCCGGTTCTTTCATTAAGAACTACGCGGGCAACATCATCTACTGCTACAGTTAAGTTTTCTAATTCGGAATAGAAACTGATTAAATTATTTTGTCTGTCTTGCGGAATTGTAACTTTAACTTCAGCGGCGTCCTGCGCTTTGGCTGCATCGTTTCCAAACTTTGTATTGAGAGCGTTTGCAATGTTTTGAGCCGTAGTAAAATCCGGTTCTTTTAGGAATACGGAAACTTCGCCGGTTTCAAAATTATTAATAGTGATTGCTTCTTTTAACGAACCGCCGCGAGGAACTCTTCCGGCAAGCGTATGATTCTTTGAAACTCTGTTTCCACTTGAAGTATTGATATCATAACCGCCTACTGAAATTGAACCTTGTGCAAAACCGTAAACTTGTCCGTTAATACCGGAAAGCGGCGTCATCAGCAAAGTTCCGCCTTGCAGACTTGTAGCATCACCAAGTGATGAGACAACAACATCAAACTCAGCACCGGCTTTTAAGCTTCCGTTAAGTGTTGCCGTAACAATAACTGCCGCAACGTTTTTGGTTTTCAAATCAATTTGAGGAACAGTAATACCAAAACGTTTTAACATGCTTGTTACTGATTGAATTGTAAACGATGAGCGGTAGCTGTCGCCTGTTCCGGCTAAACCAACAGTTAAACCGTAACCAATAATTTGTTCTGTGCTTTTTCCATTTAGATAAGCAACATCTTTAATGCGCTGAGCCAACGATAAATTGGCAAGCAGTAAAGAAATTACTAAGTATGTAAAAATTTTCGTTTTCATTTTATCACCTAAAAAAGCCAATGAAACAACTTTGTAAGCCAGCCAGGTTTCTGTGCGCTGTCAATTAATCCGCTTCCTTCAAAAGAAATTTCTGCTTCGGATATGTTGTGAGAGTAAACCGAGTTATCCGCGTTAATATCCGATTGGCGGATAACGCCTTTAATAAGCACAACTTGTTCTTCGCCGTTAATTGTAATTTTTTTGCTGCCGCGGATCATCATGTTGCCGTTTGCCAAAACAGAATCTACAACCGCGCTAATCTTTGTACGTATGCTGCCGGTAGTTTGAGTAGAGCCGCTGCCTGTAAAATCGTTTTTGGTACCAAGACTTGCATCTGCATTCGGGAGTTTGGTTGTGCCAACAGCACCCGAAGCCGAAAAGCCAATATCGCTTGACCTTCCCGAAGAAGTTTCGGAATTGTTAGATGCTTGGGTAGATTCCAAAACAACTATTGTTACCGCATCACCCGGCATTGCCGCTTTGTTATCGGAAAAGAGAGAGAATTGCGCGTTGCGTCTCATGTTCTGTCCAAACAGAACAGATGAAAAACATAATATCACGAGTAATAAACTTGTTCTTTTCATTTTATTCTACCAACGTTAAGTTGTACTTATCAATTACTTTTGCTTTGAAAATTTTGTTGTTTGCCTGCACACTAATTACATCGCCCGGGCAACCATCTTGCCTCGTAACTGCATCAATCGTAACATCAACACCGTTTTTTCCGGCGTGAACAATTACTTTTTCGCCTTTATTGACTATGGGAATCAACTCAACCAATTCTTTCGTAAGAACTGTGCCTTCCTTAACAAGAACCTTACTTCTATATAATGATAAATCCTGCTCTCCAACCAAATTGCCGTCAAGCGAAGCAATATCTTCCAACTTTCTTTCGAACATTGTAGCGAAGAGATTCTCTCCGGCATTTACTTTTTGAATTGTAACAAAAACCGTTTTAAACAATTTTACTCTTACTGTTAGAAGTGCTGAGCTTGCATTATTCTTTTCATCATAGATTTTAACCGGCACATAAGCGTAGTTCTTAACTAAACGAAACGATTTCTCATTGTTGATCTTCATTCTCTTGAAACCCTTTGGCTTTTGAACAACCTGGTATTCGTACTTTTCATACGAACCAAGTTTGCTTTGCAAGTAAGATTTCAATTCATCTTCAAATGGTTTAGCTTGAAGCGTAACGAAACCAAGCAATATGAAAAGAAGAAACTTCATTTCAGATTATGCTCTCTTTAGAT
>DAIEQT010000090.1 GCA_027347545.1 Ignavibacteria bacterium
TAGAAGTAATAACGCCTAATCAAAAACTTAATCTAGCATACGAATATGGAAAAGTTGCACTCAATAATTTAGTTGTAGATAATGCTACGATAGGCAAAGGGCTTGTAGCCGGTTATGGATTAAGCGGCGGCGGTGGTCGCCCCGGATTTGCATGGTACTTTGGCGGCGATGCATTTATCAACACACTTGCGATGAATACATACGGAGATTATTCAACTGTAAAAGATGCGCTAGTCTTTACGCAGAAATGGCAGCGGCAAGCTAATTTTCCGATTCGCAAAAAAAACGCAATAGATAAACCAACTGATATTGGCAAAATGTCTCACGAACTATCTCAAAGCGATGGCTTGATTGATTGGTGGAACGATTATCACTATGGATACAATCATGCGGATACTACTCCGTGGTATCTTGTTGCTATGGGAGATTATTTAAGAAAGAGCGGCGATGTTGAGTTTGTAAAACAAAACTGGAAATCAATTGTGCAAGCATACAATTGGTGTAAAAGCAAAGACAGCAATGGCGATGGTTTGATGGATTTGCGCGGCGCAGGACTGGGAGTTTTGGAGTTTGGTTCGCTTGTGAAAATATTTAATGATAACTACACTCAAAGTTTGTGGACGCAAGCTATCAAAGAAGTTAAACTGATGGCGAGCTATTGCAATGATAAAGAAATTGAGGCTGACGCTGAAAAATCTTTTGCTGTTGTACAAAAAGCGCTGGAAAAAATTTATTGGGTTGAAGATCTGGGATTTTACAGCTTTGGTGCTGCGGAAGATGGTAAGCAAGTCAGAGACAAAAATATTTACTCGGCAACCCCGATTCTTTTTGGTTTATACGATGCCAAGAAAAGTGAGAGCACAATTAAGCAGTTTAACGAAAGCGATATGGTAACAGATTGGGGAATCCGTAATTTGAGTAATAAGTCATCAATGTACGAGTCGACAAATTATAATTACGGAACAATCTGGCCGTTTACTTCCTTCTTTATTGGTGCAGCGCAATTTGCAACGCACTTTAACTTGCAAGGTTATCAAACTGTTCGAAACACAGCGAAGCATGCATTTGATTATGGATTGGGAATATTACCGGAAGTTTTTTCCGGCGATATAAATACTAAGCTAGGAGAAGCTTATCATAATCAAGGATTTAGCGTAAGCGGTTATGTTTTTCCAATGGTACGCGGCTTGCTTGGTTTAGATGTTAACGCGTTGAACAATAAAATTTCATTTGCGCCAAAGCTTCCCGCAGATTGGAAATATCTGAAGGTTAACAATGCCAAGATTGGTTCCTCAAGCGTTGATTTTGATCTAAAAATAGATAAAACCGAAATGGAATTGTCAGTTAAGAAAATCGGCGGTAAAAATATCCAGATAGAGTTCTTACCGGAGCTTCCACTAGGAACCGAAATAATTTCGGCAAAAGTTAACCAGAATACTGTCGCATCAAAAATAATTCACAACAGCCAATCAGAACAATTAAGTATCACACTCGATCTAGAAAGCGAGAGTGTAGTTACGGTAGAATATAAACCTACAGTAGTGATTTACTTGTTAGAGAATGCAACACCAATTGGTGCCACTAACGAAGGAATTAAAATTGTTTCTCAAGAACTCGATGGAAAGACTCTTTCAATATTTTGTGAGGTTAAACAAAACCGCGAATATGAACTTGGAGTGTTAAACGGAGAATTAATTAAATCGGTAGAAGGTGCTGAATACAAAAACGGAAAGCTGTTGGTTAAAAACATTGGTGATGAAAAAAGTTTTGTAAAACACAAGATCGAAATCATTTTATAGAAAAAAATATTTTTCTTGTTGACTTTTATTCGAGCAAAATATTTTCCAAATAAAAAATATTTTTTCTTATTAGGAATAAAAAAACATTTTTAATATGTTGACTCAAGATAAATTAAAAGCTCACCACACTTTTAATTAGAGATTAATGTTACAAATTACACTTGAACCCCAAGATCAAATAGTACAAAATCCATCGCGCAAGAGTAACGATTGGGATTTTAAATTGAAGGTAATTCGTGAGGGAGACCTTACTGAACTACGGGTTTGTTTTGAAGATTCGCAAGACTCCGGTACAACAGATAATTTTAATTCCGTTGATGGCGGGCAAGAGGGACAAAACAAAACTCTTCTTTAAAATCTTTAACGCACGATAGGATTACGTAACCAACTATACCTTATTCTAAAAGATGCAAGGTTATGGAAAAACAATCGGATCGTTTGTTGTCGCTTGATATTTTCCGCGGTTTAACTATTGCGGGAATGATTTTAGTGAACAATCCTGGTGACTGGGGAAATATTTATCCCGCACTTGAACACGCCAAATGGAACGGATGTACACCAACTGATCTTGTCTTTCCTTTTTTCCTTTTTATAGTAGGCGTTTCAATTAAGTTGTCTCTTTCTAAACGAAAGGAAAGGGGAGACAATCAAAACAAATTGATGATACAAATATTTAGGCGCAGCTTGCTCATTTTTGTTATCGGTATTGCTCTCGGTGGATTTCCCACATATAATTTTTCTATTATTCGCATTCCCGGAGTGCTTCAGAGAATTGCGCTTGTCTATTTAATAGCGTCATTTATATATCTTAAAACTGGTTGGAAAACACAAGCGATTCTTGCAACTGTATTTCTCTTTGTTTACTGGGCTTTGGTTACTATAATTCCAGTACCGGGTATTGGCGCGCCGGATTTAACCCAGCCAACAATAATTGATAAACTAACAAATAAAGAAATTGCGCCTAATCTTGTTGCATGGCTTGATAATCAAATACTATCTGGTCATCTTTGGCGGCAATCAAAAATTTGGGACCCGGAAGGATTGCTTAGCACACTTCCGGCTATATCTACTGGCTTACTGGGAATACTTCTCGGAACGTTTCTAAAAAGCGGATTGGATAAGACACAAAAAGTTAGCTGGATTTTCTTCTTTGGGAATGTTGGTCTAATTACCGGAATTATTTGGGATATGTATTTCCCAATGAACAAAGCATTGTGGACTAGTTCTTATGTCGTATTTACTGCTGGAATGGCTCTTCATTTTTTTGCGATGTGTTACTGGCTTGCCGATATAAAACAAATTACATGGTGGATAAAGCCGTTTGTAGTTTACGGCACAAACGCCATAACAGTTTATGTTCTCTCCGGATTAGTAGGGGTGCTGTTATCAAGAATTAGTTGGACGGATGCTACTGGTGCAAGTGTTTCCGTTAAGTCATTTTTATATCACACATTTTTCACTCCATTTTTATCACCTATAAACGCCTCACTCGCATGGGCGCTGTTTTATGTTTTGTTTTGGCTTGGCATTATGTGGATTTTCTATAAGAAGAAAATTTTCTTAAAGGTATAATTCATCTCTGCATAGCAATCTAACGGAACAAACGAAGCTCTTCATTCATCTAAAATTGAAAGAGGAGAAAAGTCATGGCTACAGAATTCAAACTAAATGCAAAAGAATTGCTTGCTAAGATCGAAGAGCTTATTAAAGAAGGCAACGCACGCAGAATCATCATCAAAGATGAAAAAGGAAGAACATACATAGAAATTCCGGTAACGATTGGAGTTATTGGAGTTGTGCTTGCGCCAATTTTAGCGGCTGTTGCTGCAATTGCAACGTTAGCTTCAAACTTTACTGTTGAAGTAATAAAGCTCGAAGATCAAGATTAATTACAGCCTAATTATGAACGGACATGATGCGGCATGTCAAAAGGAATTTCGATTGAGAATTCTACTAATCCTTTGAGCTCACCGTATTCATACCAAGGTGTTTGATGAATTAATTTCTTTTTCCCGGCTTTCTCAATTGTATATGTATTCGGCTTTTGTTCAGCAATAATCTGTTTGATTTTTTCGTTTGATTCATTCGAATGACAAGCAAACAAATTTTGTCCTACAAGTTGATAACCACCGTCATCTTTAAAAACTTCGGCAGATTTCTCGTTCATATAAATTATTTTTCCATCAAGATCGCAAATCGTAATTGCGGAAGGTAATTCTTTTGCCCAATTCATTTTTAATCCGTATTTGTTAGAAGAATAGCTCAAAGCTGAGTGAGTAATTTCGTATTGGAGCCAAATTGCCGATAAACTCCGTATAGTTATAGTTAAATATATTTTTAGCGTTTATAAAAACCTTTGCCGGTACATTCATAATAAAAAAGTTGTAGCCCGCCATTAAATCCGTAACATATATTGGAACTCTCATATCGCCATCTACAACAATAAGCAGCATAAGCGGATCAATCTCTTCGGTTCTGCTTAAATAGCGGAAATCAATTCCTAACTCAAACTGATTTGGATAAACCCGTAGGTTGGTATAAACAGTATTGCGCGGGCGGTACTTCATGGATTTATTTTTTGCAATATCTCGGGACCACATGTAATTATATCCAATAGAAAATGTTAAAGTTGACGGAATGATATTCCAATCGCTCACTAGCTCTAATCCTTGAATTCTAGCCTCAGGAATATTTATGAATTGAATATCGTTGCCGTTTTCGGTGAAGTTTGGCTCAATAAAATTTTTGAATTCATTTTGATAAAACGCCGCATCCAGAGAAATGTCTCTCATCATGTAATGCATTCCAACTTCAAAAGAAAAACTTGTTTCGTAAGTAAGGTTCGGATTTTCAATTACACTAACGCCACCGCCTATGGCGGTACTTGTAAAAACCTCAGATGGCGTTGGCGCTCGGAAGCCTGTGCCAACTGATGCGCGCAAAATTAAGTCGTTGGTAAATTTATAATTTAATCCAGCTCGGGGAGTGACAGCATTTTTCCCGTTTGTTGTATTAATCTTTATGTAATCATATCGGAAGCCGGCGGTCAAAATTAAATCCGGTATTCCTTTGTATTCTGCTTGAGCATAACCAGCGCCGCCAAAGAAGGTTGGGTTTTTAAAAATATTTGAGGCAACATTTGCGTGTGAGATTTCCATTCCCCCGGTGATGAAGAATTCGTTAGAAGCTTTATAGTTTACTAGTACTTCTCCGCGAAGAAGATCGGCTGTTGAAGTTGTAACTTCTAAACCGTAGCCAGTAAACTTTGTCCTGTAATAGCTGGCTTTGAACTCTGAAGTCAATTCATCGCTAAAATGATGATGATAAATCAATCCGGTAAAAATTCTATTTGATTTAACGATGTTGCCGTTGTCTTCATCCTTTGGAACAAGCGCGTTGCGTGAATCTTTCCAGTAAAGAAAATTGCCCCGATTCATTGAAAGATAATTAGCAAAAAAAATTAACTTGTTTTCTTTCGTTAAATCGTAATTCAACTTAACATAGACAAGGTAACGCTTGGTGAAATCGTTTTGACGGTAACTGTCATTATCAAATTTTTTGAAAGAGAAAGTGTAACCAAGGTTCTCGTAAGAGTTTGAATGAGTTAGCTCCGCGCCGTAAAACTGTCTGAATGAACTGTTCCAATCCCAAACATCATAAGTTGGTTTATCGTATACGCCAAAGTAACTTCTAAAATTTGTGATCGGCTTTTTAACAGAACTCTTAGTTATAATATTGATTACACCGCCAATTGCTGTTGAACCGTATAGCGAGCTTGCCGGTCCTTTAATAATTTCAATGCGCTCTATATCAGCAACCGGAATCATTTCCCAGACAATATCGCCGTTATCTCCAGAGTACATTGGCAAGCCATTAAGAGCTACCAAAACTCTTGCACCTGCGCCCTTGCTGTATCCGCTTGAGCCGCGAATGCTTACTTGTTCAAGATTCATTTGAACTCCCGGAACGTAACGGAGAAGATCATCAAAAGTGAGATGATTTCTTTTGCTTATCACTTCCGGCTGAAGTACTGCAGTGCTAACTGTTAAATCTTGAACACGTTGTTCATACTTTCCCGCGCTTACAATAATCTGCTCGGTTTGAATTAATGCTTCAGTCAAAATAATAGTTATGGCTTTTGTTGATTCATTTATCAAAATGTTATTTAAAGTCTTCCTCTCATAACTGATTGCCGAAACTTGGATGCTGTATGTTCCTTCCGGCAAGTTTTTTATTTCGAAGTTTCCATTTTCATCTGCAGAAGCGCCTCGAACTGTTCCAACAATTAAAACACTTGCGCCAAAAACCGGTTGTCCTTTTTCGTTTATAACTTTGCCGGTAAGTATTCCGGTTTGTGCAGTTATAAAAACTAGAGGGAATAAAAACAGTATTAGAAAAATATTTTTCATTACAATTCCTTATCCAATTGTATATGAATTATTGTGCTGAATAATTCTAAATTCTCAATTCCTCGCCTCGCTTGATCCGCCTCGGCAAGCCAAAGGCGCGACGGGCGCGAGTCGAAGCGGGTCAATTCTCAAATTACATCGGCGGCTGTGGCGGGGGATTATTAAAATCCACAGTAATGTTTACATTCGCTGTAGTTTTGCCCGTATTGATTATCATAGCTTTGGGTTTAGACTGATCGCCCGATTCGCAATACACTCCAACTACTGTCCAATCGGCACGGATAAGAGTAAGTTCCGGAGTTTTGGATTGGGCAACAACAATATATTTATGACTTCCCGGCGTAATTGAAAAAATTGGGCTGAATTGCATGTCCGAAGAGTTATAAGAGAATTCTTTTGTTCCGTAAGGAATTGAATCTAGCACAAAACTTAAGTTGGCCGCGGAAAAATCGTTAACACTTCGTATTGGTTCCTTAAATACAACTAAGTGTGTTCTTTTAATTCCGGCAAGCCAGCCACCTTTAAAAACTATTTTTCCACTAAATGCACTTTTTCCTTCAACCGGTTCAATCCCTTTATCGCAAGAAATCATTAAAACGGTTAAACCCAGAACTGAAATAAGAGTCAATAGTTTACTCATAAAACTATCCTTTGCTTGCACGTCTAAAATATAATAGAACTTGAGCTTCAATCATAAAAAAATCTATTGTGTGAAAATGGAATATTAATTAAGTAGATTTTATTTGCCTTAATTCGCATACTTGCTAAAAGATTAACTAGTGAAACAGAAACTAATTATTTACATACTTCTGATTGCAGGACTTAGTTTTGCCGGCAAAAACCTAGCTCAAGAAGATTACTGCTTCAGCCATGTAAGGATTGAAGAGGGGCTTTCGCAAAGTTCAATTCACTGCATTCTTCAAGATAAAGTTGGATTCCTTTGGTTTGGAACTGCAAACGGACTAAATCGTTACGATGGTTACTCCTTTAGAATTTTTTCTAACGATCCTTCAGATTCGACAACAATTTCCGATAACGGAATTTTATCTATCTATGAAGATTCAAGAGGTTATATATGGATTGGAACTGCTGAAGGAAATTTAAACCGTTATGATAGACGAAGCGGAATTTTTAAGCGGTATAATATTACGGCAGGTTTAACTGTAGATGGCGACACGCAAGAAAATTACTTTGATTTTCCTTTGCCGCTTTCGAGAAACAACGACCGCTCCGTCACTTCAATTGCTGAAGATAAAAATGGCAATTTATGGATTGGTACATGGGGAAAAGGTCTGATTAAGTTAAATCCCTTGAATAATAAAAGAGAGCATTTTCATTATCAGAAAGAGAAGCCAAATTCATTTCATTCAAACCGGGTTAAATCAATTTTAATTGATGCGAAAGGGAATATTTGGGTTGGTACGCTCGGCAGCGGCTTATTCCGGTTTGATTCAATTACCGGTAAACTTACAAATTATATTTTTGATGAAAGCAACTCTTCAAGCATAAGCAGTAATAATGTTATGACTCTTGCCAACGATAGCTTTGGCAATTTGTGGCTAGGAACTTTTGGCGGCGGAATAAATATGCTTTCCGTTCAAGACCAAAGTATTAACGCTAAGAAAGCTAAATTTTTCAGATTTAAATCTAATCCGCAGCAACCAAATTCGTTAACGACTGAAGTAATAACTGCGCTGTTTCAAGATAACGATGGCAGGCTCTGGATTGGCTCTCTTGGCGGCGGACTATTTCAGTTGGATTTCCGTACCAATGTATTTTTGAATTTCAAAAACGATCCGGAAGATGAAAGCTCTCTTTCCAAAAATGAAGTTTTATCAATCTTTCAAGACCGCTCCGGCAATCTCTGGGTCGGAACCCACTTGGGGAGAGGATTAAATAAACTTGAACACAAAACAGTAAAATTTGAACACATTGCTAAAAATACTTACCGCAAAGCCGGTCTTAATGATGAAGTTGTTTGGTCTATCTATGCTGATAGTGAAGAACGTGTTTGGATTGGAACATTTAAAGGCGGATTAAATCTCTGGGACAAAAAGAATAAGAAGTTCAGCTATTTCAAAACTCAACCCGGGTCTCTTAGTGATAATCATATTCGTTCTATAAAAGATGATGGTAAAGGAAAACTGCTAATAGGTACTTACTCCGGCGGACTAAATATTTTTAATAAACAGACTAAGTCCGCTCGCGTATATAAGAATATTCCAGGTGATCAAACTTCGCTTGGTGAAAACCAAGTTCAATCTATCTTAATTGATAGAGATGGCAATTACTGGATTGGAACATTTGGCGGCGGAGTAAATAAGGTTAGCAAAGAGAATATTATTAAAGGTAATATAAAATTTGAGCGATACGCTTTTAACAACAACGATCCTTTCAGTATTAGCGATAACCGCGTTTACACTATTTACGAAGACTCAGAAGGGGTTTTGTGGGTTGGAACATTTGGCGGTGGATTAAACAAGTTTGATAAAAGCACCGGGCATTTTATTTCCTATAAAAATTTGCCGGGCGATAATTCCAGTTTGAGCGATAACCGTATAATGGCTATACACGAAGATGGTTCGAAAAACCTTTGGATAGGTACATACGGCGGCGGCTTAAATCTTTTTGATAAGAAGAAGGAAACGTTTCAGCGGTTTAATGATAAAAATAGATTGAAAAGCTCGGTTGTATATGGAATTCTTGAGGATAACTTTAAGCAGCTCTGGATGAGTACGGACAATGGACTTTTTAAGCTGGACATTCCAACTAAACAGTTTACACAATACGATCAGAATGATGGGTTGCAAAATCTTGAGTTTAGCGGCGGCGCTTACTGCAAATCTGAAAAAGGAGAAATGTTCTTTGGAGGAATCGCCGGATTCAATCATTTTTTCCCCGATAGTGTTATAGATAACGCTTATGTACCTCCCGTAGCAATAAGTTCTATAAGAATTTTCGATGAGCCTATGCGGGAAGAGCGCGATACAATTACTTTATCTTACGAACAAAACTTTTTTTCTTTTGAATTTGCCGCGCTGGATTACACAAACTCCAACGATAACCAATATGCGTTTATGCTTGAAGGTTTTGATAAACAATGGCGCTTTGTTGATTCACGCAGACGTATTGCCAACTATACAAATCTTTCTCCGGGCGAATATGTGTTTAGTGTAATCGGCTCTAATAATGATGGTGTTTGGAACTACGAAGGCAAAAATGTTTATATAATTATTTTACCTCCGTTCTGGAAACGCTGGTGGTTCGTCCTATTAACTATATCTATTGCGGTAGTAGTCATATACTATATAGTTGCTGCGCGTTACAGAAGTTTGCTTGCTATAGAAAAGTTAAAGAGCAAACTTTCTGCCGATCTGCATGATAATGTAGGAAGTGGCTTAACGGAAATTTCCATTCTGAGCGAATTGACCGCGCACGAAGTTCAGAATCTTACCGGCAATGTCTCACACAATTTATCTGCAATTAGTGAAAAGGCAAGACAGCTAATCGACAGCATGAGCGATATTGTCTGGATGGTAAATCCTCAACGAGATTCTTTCTATGATTTAATTGTCCGCCTAAAAGATACATATAGCGACTTAATGATGGCTGCGGGAATTTCCTACAAAACAGCAAATTTGGAAAAGCTTAGCTCGGTGAAATTGCCGATGGAGTACAAGCAAAACCTGTTTCTGATTTTTAAGGAAGCACTTAACAACGCAATAAAACATAGCAAGTGCAAAAAGATTTCTTTGGAAGCAGATATCACAAAAGACATTTTAACCCTCGCGTTGATTGATGACGGAAGCGGAATTGAAACAAGCCGGATTGATTCCGGTAACGGAATTAGAAATATGAAAGCTAGAGCGAAGACAATTGGCGGCAAGCTAGAAATAGCAAGCGGTAGTGAAGGCACATCACTTAAGTTCAATGGTAAGCTTAATTCAACTATTAAACTGTCTTTTCTACCGTTTAAGTAAATTAATTTTAGACCAGAGAAAAAAAGCATAACTTTACAATAAACAAATGATGATTGAATGATAAAGGTTGTTATAACAGAAGATAATAACACAATCCGAGAGGGGTTGGCAGCGTTGATAAACGGAACACCCGGCTACAGTTGCGTTGGTGCTTTTTCGGAGTGTGAATCTTTCCTTTCCAAGATTCCTACTTTATCAGCTGATGTTGTTTTAATGGATATTGGTTTACCGGGAATGAGCGGAATAGATGGTATAGTTAAAGCGAAAAAGATGAGACCCGAGCTCAACATTCTTATGCTTACTGTTTACGAAGACAGTCAGACTGTTTTTAAAGCCCTGTGTGCCGGCGCTTGCGGCTACCTAGTAAAAAAAACTCCTCCGGCAAGATTGCTGGAAGCAATTAAAGATGCTAATGATGGCGGTGCGCCAATGAGTTCTTTAATTGCCAGACAAGTTATTGATGTGTTCAAGCAAACACAGGGCAAGCAGAACGACGAGAAGGATACAGAGCTTTCTGCGCGTGAGAAAGAAGTGCTTACTTCTTTATCCGACGGAAATAACTATCAAGAAATTGCAGACCGTCTTTTCATAAGTGTTGATACTGTTCGGCATCATATAAAAAATATTTACAGAAAACTTCATGTTCACTCGCAATCCGAAGCGGTTGCAAAAGCAATCCGCAAGGGAATTATTTAAACCAATTCCTCCAACCACTACATAATTATGTAGGTCAATCCCAAAATTTGCCTCCATTTCCAGAAAAACCACACACTTGTGCGGTTTCCAAAGGGAAGACCGTTCCGTATTTAGGAATCAGAAAATCATCAACCATGAATGGAGGAAGAATGGAAAGCGTATTAATTAATGAAAGAAATCCACTCGCTGATTTAATTAGCGATGAGATTTATGACCTTCTTTGCAATAGAGGTCTAATTGATGAAAAATCGGTTCGTGATTTTATCATCAGAAGAAAATTTAAGAACATGCGCTCGAAGAAAGTGAGTGCAAGCGACGCAATCGAAACACTCCGTAACGAATATCCATACCTTCAATTCGACACGATTCGCAAGATAGTATATCAACCCAAAAATTAGACGTAACCTCCTCAAAAGAAAAGTAATCCCGTCTGTTTGTTAAAGGGCGGGATTTTTTTTGAATAGCGGAAACCAAATCTTCCTATTTTTGTTTAAGAAAAATTCGATTTGCCTATTTAGCACAAACCAAATAAATGAGGCAGTTATGAAGCTACGTTATTTACTTTTATTATTATTTGTTATTAGTCTTCCGATTACGGCACAAGAGAAGCACGAAGTTAATTCAGAGGTTAAAGAATTATCGGAATTTCACGATGTTGTTTATCAGATTTGGCACACAGCATGTCCGGAAAAGAATATTCAATTATTGAGAGATCTTCTACCGGATGTAGAAAAAGGATTCGCAAAAGTTAAAGAAGCTAAATTGCCGGGAATTCTACGCGATAAAAAAAGCAAGTGGGAAGAAGGATTAAAAAAATTCAGCGAATCGGTTGCTGCTTATAAAGACGCTTCCGGCAAAGACAATGCTCAAGCTTTCTTGGATGCAGCCGAAAAGATGCACGCACAATATGAAGGTTTAGTAAGAATTGTAAAGCCGGTACTAAAAGAAGTTGATGCTTTTCATCAAGAACTTTATATGATGTACCATTATTACTCACCAAATTTTGAAATCGAGAAAATTAAAACTTCGGCAGAAGTTTTAAAAACTAAGATGGAAGCAATGATGAGTGCTAAGCTGACAAAACGCTTAGAACCAAGACAAGAAAAATTTGATTTGGCAAGAAAAGGATTAATGGACGCAGTTGTTAAATTGAATGAAGTTGTTGAGGTGAGTAAGGATAAAAAAGCAATAACAGATGCAGTTGATGGAATGCATTCAAAATATGCTGAATTAGAAAAAGTTTTTGATTGATCAATTTAAGGGGCTCTGAAAAAGAGCCCCGGCTTTAATCTTCACATTTCTCGTTTTCGCAGCCGCAATGCTTACCCGATTTAACTTTTTCAAAAGCTTCCTTTCCTTCGTTAAAAGAAAAAAAAGCAATCGCCAGAGCGCCAAGAGAATCTATCCCTCCGAAACCTGTTAATTCGTAGCCAATGCTGGAAATTAACAGCGCGATTGATAAATAGAGGCAAGTTTTAGTGCAGTTTGCATCAGCAATTAATGCGGCGGAGTTTAATGTTCTCCCGGCAATCAATTTATATTTGATCAGCAAAGACATCGTTACAATTGAAATCAGCGAGATAACAATTCCCCAAAAAGTAGTTTCGGGTTTCTGATTTGTAACAAAGTTAAAAATAGATGAAATAACTAAGCCGGCTGTTAAAATGTAGAATCCGGTTCCGGTAATTTTTAGCGCGGTTTTTTCAAACTCATCTCTTCGTTCATCTCCATTTTGCTTAAGCCGACGAAGCATATGCCAAATGCCAATTCCGGAAAACACTTCTACAAATGAATCTACTCCGAAGCCGAAAAGTGAAAGCGTTTCATCTTCGTAACCGAATGCTACGGAAATTAATCCTTCGGCAATATTGTACAAAATAGTAACAAGAGAAAGAATATAAGCTAAGCGATACATTCTTTCTTTATGGTCAGTGGTAATCTGTTCTATCAAAATCAGCCTTTCTTTATAATGCGCTATAGGAAGGAGCCGTAAGTAGTGCGCCTAAGCCAGTAGTAAATAAGTAAATTAGAAGAATTATATACAGTACCGTAAAAACAATTCCTATTATGATTAATATTTTGATGATTCGAAAATATTTGCCTTGCAGTTCAAAGCCTTGTCTTAAGGCGCCGGCGTTGTTTGTCATTTTGTAAAGTGAAAACTGGTCTGCAGCTTCTCGCATTCGAAGACCAATGATAATTGTTGGTACACCTATAAGTGCGCCAATAATAGTTAGACAGGTTATTACACCATATATAATTGTAAACATACCAACGAAGCGCATGTCGCTGGTCATCTTATCAAAAAGAAACTGAAACTGAGTTGGAGGTTTAAAAGTTGGTCCGGGTTCTGAGCTAATATTTAAATCATCCAATTGTTCCATACACAATCTCCATTTTGTTGAATGTGGAGCTGAAGGGATTCGAACCCTCGGCCTGTTCGTTGCGAACGAACCGCTCTCCCAACTGAGCTACAGCCCCGTAATTGGAAAACTGTAAATTCACTATTACCAGATAACAAACTTTTGGGAATCAATCAAGATGGTTTGAACATTTAATCAAAACATATTCGAAGGAGTAGTTTCAACTGCAAATTGGAGAAATCTCACTCAATTCTAACAATCCCCATAAAAGTTAACGTACTTAGTGGCATATATTACTTTGAGATGGTGTCTTATTAACCTAACTTTACGGCGTATTTATTTGTAAGGCTTCAGTATCTACATTTGTTTGCAATTCTTGATGAGATATTCATTCATTTATCCACTGATCCGTAGCATAATAAAATTTCAAAAACCGATTTAAAAGGAAAATGAATTAATGTCATTCGAAAAAATCAATCTTATCAAACCAATTCAAAAAGCATTAGCCGAAGAAGGCTATACAGTTCCAACACCAATTCAGAAGCAGGCTATACCAATCATTCTTGAAAGAAAAGACATGCTTGGCTGTGCGCAAACGGGCACCGGCAAGACTGCCGCTTTTGCGTTACCTATTCTACAAATTCTTCACGATGAAAAAAGAAGCAGCCACGAGAACAGAATAATTCACTCTTTAATAATTACTCCAACAAGAGAACTCGCAATTCAAATTGGAGACAGTTTTACCGTATACGGAAAACACACCGGTCTTAAAAACATGGTTGTCTTTGGTGGAGTTCCGCAAAAAGCGCAAACCGATAAATTGAAATCCGGAGTTGATATTCTAATCGCTACACCGGGAAGATTGCTTGATTTGATGAATCAAAACTATATAGACCTTCGCCACATAAAACTATTTGTGCTTGATGAAGCGGACCGTATGCTTGATATGGGATTTATAAACGATATAAAAAAGATAATTGCTAAACTACCTGCTAAGCGGCAATCATTATTTTTCTCTGCAACAATGCCGGCAGAAATAGTAAAGCTTGCGAACACAATTTTAGTTGATCCGGTAAAAGTGGAAATAACACCAGAGCAGCCAACAGTTGAAGCAATTAAACAAAGTATCTACTACGTGGCTAAGTCTGATAAGAAATCTTTACTGATTCATCTATTGAAAGATCCGGCTATTGCATCTGCACTTGTATTTACAAGAACAAAACATGGAGCCGATAACGTTGCAAAAGTTTTGAACAAAGCTAAGATACAAGCCGAAGCAATTCACGGAGATAAAGCGCAGAACACACGTCAGAGAGCGCTAAATAATTTTAAGTCCAGGCAAATAAAAGTTTTGGTTGCAACAGATATTGCAGCGCGTGGAATTGATATAGACGAGCTTTCGCATGTCATCAATTTTGATATTCCCAATGTTCCGGAAACTTATGTACATCGAATTGGTAGAACCGGCCGAGCCGGCTTAAGCGGTGTAGCTATTTCGCTATGCGACTCGGAAGAGAAAGCGCATCTAAAAGACATTCACAAATTGATTTCTATACCAATTCCGGTTGTTGAAAATCATCCGTACGTTTTAACAGAGTGGGTGTGGGAAAATTCTAAACAGCTAATCAATAAAGAAGATGTGAAGAAACCTAAGAATAGAAAAATTTTAGAAACATCAGCTTCGAAACCAAAGAGTAGAAATAGATCGAGAAGAAAATCCTGGGCTAAAAAGGGGAGAAGCTAATTATTGGAATCCAATAGCCGCAATCAGATAAAGCCGGGTTTGCGCGTTGCCATTGTGCTGAAAGAAGATCAGCGAAGCAATAAACTAACGGAAGGAATTGTAAAAGATATTCTTACAAACTCACAGAACCATCCGCATGGAATTAAAGTGCGTCTCGAGACCGGCGTAGTTGGGCGCGTAAAGAAAATATTAGATTAAGGACGCTTCTAAAAATTAGCTTTTATAAAAATTTAACGCAGAGTTCGCAAAGAAAACGCAAAGTCCGCAAAGGATATTGATATTTTAGAAGCGCCCTATAGAAAGCAGCATTATAAATTTATTGCGGAAGCGTGATAGACTTCGTAGTGAATCTTTTTGATTCCCTCATCATTCAAGTACTCATCAAATGTCATGCGCTTATCAATAATTCCGGAAGGAATAATTTCTATAATTCTGTTAGCGATTGTATGTATAAACTGATGATCGTGCGAGCTGAAAAGGACTGTTCCCGGAAAATCAATTAAACTATTATTCAATGCCGAGATTGCTTCCAAATCAAGGTGATTTGTCGGCTCATCAAGAATAAGAACATTCGCGCCGGTCAACATCATTTTTGCAAGAAGGCAGCGAACTTTTTCTCCACCGGAAAGTACACTCGCTTTCTTCAAAGTTTCTTCACCGCTAAAAAGCATTCTTCCTAAAAATCCGCGGATGTAAGTTTCTTCTTTCTCCGTTGAATATTGACGAAGCCAATCTATGAGATTCAAATCTACGTTGAAGAAATCGGCATTATCCTTTGGGAAGTAAGCGAATCTGGTTGTAGCTCCCCAAACAAAATTTCCCTTATCAACTTTTTCTTTGCCGGTGAGAATGTTAAACAATGTGGTCTTTACTAAATCATTCGGTCCAACCAGCGCAATCTTATCACACTTCTCCACTTTGAAAGTGAGATCATTCAAAATAATTTCTTCGACGGAACCTTTTGTTAGATTATTAATTTCGAGCTGATTGTTTCCGGCTTCACGCTCTTGTTTAAAAGCAATGTAAGGCATTTTGCGCGAGGATGGTTTTATGTCTTCTATCGTAAGATTTTCCAGCTGCTTTTTTCTTGATGTAGCTTGTTTGGATTTTGACGCATTAGCGCTGAAGCGGAAAATAAACTCTTGCAGTTCTGCTCTCTTGGCTTCAATCTTTTTATTTGCGTCTTTTGCTTGTTTTGCCGCGAGCTGACTGCTTTCCAGCCAGAAATCATAATTGCCGGTGTACATTTGAATCTTGCCAAAATCAATATCTGCAATGTGTGTGCACACTTGATTTAAGAAGTGTCTATCGTGCGAGATTACAATAACCGTGTTCTTAAACTTCTCGAGAAAATCTTCCAGCCAGCCAATCGAAATTATATCAAGATGATTTGTAGGCTCATCCAAAAGTAAAATGTCGGGATTGCCAAACAACGCTTGAGCCAAAAGGACTTTTACTTTTTCGTTACCGGACATTTCCTTCATCAACTTTGTATGATCTTCTGAGTTGATTCCAAGTCCGCTCAACAATTCTGCCGCTTCGGATTCGGCTTCCCAGCCATATAGCTCTGCAAATTCACCTTCAAGTTCGGAAGCGCGGATTCCATCTTCATCACTGAAGTCTGGCTTTGCGTACAAAGCATCACGCTCTTCCATAATTGTAAAAAGTCTTTGATGTCCCATCATTACGGTTTTAATAACCTGGTATTCATCATATTCAAACTGATTTTGTTTCAGCGTTGCAAGGCGCTCACCTTTTGTAATGCTAACTTCGCCGGATGTTGGTTCAATTTCGCCGGAAAGAATTTTTATGAATGTTGATTTGCCGGAACCATTTGCGCCGATAATTCCGTAACAGTTTCCCGGTGTAAATTTTAGACTTACTTCTTCGAATAATGTCCGTTTGCCAAATCTTAAAGAGAGATTGCCTGTACTTATCATTTATTAATTATTCCATATTCTAATTGGTGAACAAAAATTTGTAACGCTTTAATCGGCGCGCGACTTATGCTTGACTTGTTTTCACAGCTGTTTTGCATCAATTAAGATTTGCAAAGAAGAAGATGTTTGTTACCAAGGCAATTTTTGAAAACCGGAGAGGAAAAGACACAAATTCGTTTGTTTGAGGGTGTTCTAATCCAAAACTCACCACAAAAATACTAATTAATCGGCTCGGTAACAATTTGGCGAAAAGAATGGGACTTTTATACAACTTCTAATAATCAATCAAGCTATGGCGGAGATATGTTTCGTGTATATCTTAATTGTTGACGTGAATTAACAAAAGGAATTCACTGAAATATTGGGCTAAGTCATGGTGAGCTTGTCGAACCATAACACCACAAACTAAATAGCCACACTTCGACGAGCTCGGTGTGACAATAAATTAACAATTCAGTGGTTCAAAAGAATAAATTCTTTTATAGATTTGGGCAAACATAAAATGAAGGAGCAGTATGGAATACGTTAATCTTGGCAGAAGCGGATTGAAGGTTAGCCGCCTTTGTCTAGGCACAATGAATTTTGGTCCTTATACAACCGAAGCTGACAGCTTTAGCATTATGAACCGTGCGCTTGAACTTGGAATTAATTTCTTTGATACGGCAAATGTTTATGGCGGTATCGAAAACCCAAGCGGATTGGGCGACACTGAAAAAATTATCGGCAACTGGCTTACTGAAGATAAAAGCCGCAGAGACAAAATTGTTTTGGCTACAAAAGTTTACGGAAGAATGGGAACGGCGCCAAATCAATCAAAGCTTTCGGCTTATCATATCCGCAAAGCTTGCGAAGACAGTTTGAAGCGGATGAAAACTGATCATATTGATTTGTATCAGATGCATCACATTGACCGGGAAACTCCGTTGGAAGAAATATTCCAAGCGATGGAACAATTAGTCCGCGAAGGAAAAATTACTTATTTGGGAAGCAGCAATTTTGCCGCATGGAATATTGCCGAAGCACAGATGTTAGCCAAACACAGAAATTTTCTTGGGCTTATGTCTGAACAAAGTATCTATAGTTTAAGAAACCGGAACATTGAATTGGAAGTAATTCCCGCTTGTAAACGTTTTGGTTTGGGATTGATTCCATGGAGTCC
>DAIEQT010000263.1 GCA_027347545.1 Ignavibacteria bacterium
AATCGGAAAAGAAGTTGCTAAGCGCGCTCAAGCTTTTGGAATGAATATATACGCGAAAGACGTTTCCCGCATTGAAGGTTTTGGTGTAAAAGATTTTTCTGAGTTCGACCAAGTGTTGCCGATCGCGGATGTAATTTCTATTCACTTGCCGCAAACTCCCGAAACAAAAAACCTCTTCAACGAAAAGATGTTCGGTTTGATGAAGAAAGGCGCAATTCTAGTTAACACTTCCCGCGCCGGAGTAATTGATGAAGACGCAATGATTAAAGCAGTTCAAGAAAAAGGTATTAAAGTTGGTTTGGATGTTTTCAAAGGTGAACCTGAAGATAAGAGCGGACCGGTTACTTCCAAGCTGCAAGAGCTCGATAACGTTTATGTTACACACCACATTGGCGCTTCCACAGAACAAGCACAGAATGCCGTTGCCGAAGAAGCTATCAATATCATTCTTCAGTATATAAAGAGCGGTGTTATTGCCCACTGGGTGAACAGAGCTAAAACTACACGGGCTCACTATCAATTTGTTGTTAAGCATTATGATAAACCCGGCGTTCTTGCTTTTGTTATGGATACTTTGAAGTTTGGAAATATTAACATCGAAGAGGTTGAAAATGTAATTTTTGATGGGGGCATTGTTGCTTCTTGTACGATGAAGCTTGAATCGGCAGCAACTGCGGAAATGCTTGAAACCATTCGTAACAATCCGGATATTATTAGCTATTCTCACGTAGAACTAAATTAAAAAAAGCGGCTTAGCCGCTTTTTTATTCCACATTCAAAGGTGATTCATAATCGTTAGGTAATAAGTCACCTAATCTTTTCCAAGCCCAATAACCAAAAAATTGTTTTTGATATGTATTGTTTTCCAAACCAATACCTCTTTCATTAAAAATATACTTCCCCGCCGGAAACTTTACCCATGAGTCTTGAAACTCGTAAGTTTCGTTGGTGCCGAAAATTCTTTCCTTGTACGATGAATAATTTGGTTCTTCACAATTCTCTGTGTAAACAACTTCTAAATACAAATCAGTTTCAAAAACAAATTCATTCTCGACGTTTTTTTTCATTATAGATTCTATCAAACGGGCTGCTTGCCAGGCTCTTTGACTTTCTACTTGGTCCTTAAAGTCTTCGTATTCTCCAAGCTCATTAGGTACATAGGTAGTTTCAAAAACTTTGAAGCCTTCACTATAGATTTTTCTTGAAGCACATGCCCGTAGAAAATGCCTAAAGGAGCCTCTGTATGCTTCTTTCCTATTTGCCGAGTATCTTAGTGATTCCAGACTGTCGCTCGCAACTAGATTTTCAAAAAAGGCATCGAAGGAAAAACTTCCATAGTCATTAAACCATTCCCACTTAAAATCGTTGAGATAAATGTTTAGTTTGTAGCCGAGTGATTTATTCAATACGATAATTGGTTTTTCAGATTTTGCAAAAAGTTGTACTCCGTTATGTGTAAACTCAATGTCATCCGGATTTACAATATCGCACTTGAAAGTACGTAAGCCTTCCCCTAAAAACTCTCTTTTGAATTTCTCCACAAACTTGTCCCGTTCGATGAAGCTTACCATCTGCACAATTTTATTTTTTAATGTACTTTCTTGTTTCTTGAGTATAAAATTAGCCCGTAAATTAACAACACCGGTTACATCTATCTTTTGTGTTACCTGTTCAAAACTATCGGCAATACAAATAATAGCATATGTACCCGGAATAACATCCGTTAATTTGAATTCCCCATTGGAATTTGTTTTGGTGTGAAAAGTAGTGAAGGAAAGGAATACGGCAACATTTTCAATGGGCACTCCGGTTTCACCATCAATTACATTACCCGCTATTTCAATTGAGTTAGTTTGAGAGAAATTTTTAGCAAATGTGGAAAGAAATAATACTAGCGTAAGTAAAAAAAATTGTCTCAGTTGTTTCATTTAAGTCCCCTGAAGAAGGAATAGTTTCTTTTTGTTTTGAATATAGAAACTGAGACCTCTACATACAACCCCAAAAAAGTGGTGTGGTTTTTATTGCACTCTACACAAACTTTATATCAAACATGTCTTCGATTATGCCCCGGTAGTAAACAAGTTTTATAAGCTCATTTAGTCCATCTTTTTCATTTTCCGTAATATCAAAGTAAACAGAACTGAAGTTCTCTTTGATAAAGTCTTTACTTCCTTGCGGAACTTCTAAGTTTTCCAAACTTACAGAAAGTCTCTCTTCTATGATTTCGTCTAATGAATCAATTTGCTTTTCGAAATTGATTAGCGACTCCCGGTCTTTAGAAACAAGCACCAAGTTTACGTATGGAAAGTCAAGCATTTCTGAGACTTCATCCGCTAAACTAATAGCCCTTTCGTATTTGCCGGAAGTATAATTATAGTCGCCGCTCACAATATAGTCCGTTCCGGATTCCATCTTATCCGAAGTATCTAAAACTAGTTCAACGTTTGAAGAGTATCTTTCTTCGAAAAGAATTTTAGCTAGGATAATTTCATTAACAGAAACATCTCCGCGAACTAGAATCTTTTTAATCACTCTTTCACCCTCGGAGAAATAATAGTAAGCGTTCGACAACATTCCATCAAACGAAATTCCGAATTTATTAGAAACAAGTAACTCCTTATGATTTATCAGTTCGAGCGAAGGAATAAGCGCGAGCGCTTGAGTATTCTTTTCCAGTTCTTTTACAACTAAGGAAGAGGGTCTGTGCAGAACTTCCATCTTTCCTGGTAGAGCACTTTTTAGAATTGAGGTGAAAATATTTTGCGGGGCGAAAAGCTTCATAATTATCCTAACATATATTTAAAAAACGAAAGCCGCTAACTGTGAGCGGCTTTTCATTCAACCGAAAAAATTACTTTTGGTTTTTATCTTTGATACGAGCAGCTTTACAGGAAAGTTCTCTAAGATAGAACAACTTAGCTCTTCTAACTTTACCTTCGCGGAGGACTTCGATTTTAGCAACTTTTGGCGAATTCAGCGGGAAAATTCTCTCAACACCAACGCCGCTTGAAATTTTTCTAACAGTAAAAGTTTTGCTGAGGCCAGCGCCGCGTATGTTAATTACATCGCCTTCAAAAGGTTGAATTCTTTCTTTCTCGCCTTCTATAACTTTCACATGCACTCTAACGTGATCACCAGATTTGAACGCTGGGAAATCGGTACGTGCTTGATCTTCTGTTAACGTTTTTAACTTATCCATTTTGTATTACTCCAGGTTATTTATTTTTTTCCACTTATCTGTTAAAACTTTGGATTGTTCTTCTTTCCAATCCTTAATCTTTTTATCATGTCCAGAAAGTAAAACTTCCGGGACAATCATTCCTTTGTATTCTGCCGGTCTTGTGTAGTATGGTGCTTCAATAATATCGCCATCCATCAAAGAATCATTAAGTGCGGATTCACTATCATTAAGTACGCCGGGAATTAATCTAACAACCGAATCAATAATTACCCAAGCTGCAATTTCTCCGCCGGTTAAAACATAATTGCCAATCGAAATTTCATTAGTAGCAAATTTTTCTCGAACTCTATCATCTACACCTTTGTAGTGACCAGCTAAAATTAAAATATTCTTTGCGAGAGAAAAACGGTTTGCCATTTTCTGATTATATAATTCTCCACCGGGTGATGGAAAAAGAACAGAATCGTAACTTCTTTCGCTTAAAAGTTTTTCAATACATTCAAAGAACGGTTCGGGCTTTAGAAGCATTCCCGGTCCGCCGCCAAAGGGCTTATCATCAATTAGTTTATGCTTATCGTATGCGTAATCTCTAAGATTATGCACAACAATTTCAGCTAAGTTTCTTTCTTGTGCTCTTTTTAGAATGCTGGTATTCAGCGGACTAACAAGAGAATCCGGCACAGCAGATATAACATCAATTCTCATCATCGTATAACAATTCGCATCCGTTTACCAAATCAAGTCTTTTCTTTTCAGCGTCAAATTCCTTTACAAAGTCTTTTATTGCCGGAATCAGAATTCTTTTTTTATCATTATCTAAAACAACAATAACATCATTTGCCGGAAGAACAAGAACATCTTCCACGGTTCCAATCTTTAATCCATCCCGAAACACTTCACTTTCAACTAGATCGTGGATAAAGTAATTATCTACTTCCGGATGAACTAAATTTTCTCGGTCAACAAAGATTTTTTTTCCAATTAGAAGTTGAACATCCTTATCGGAATTAAAGCCTGCAAACTTTAGTATAATCTTTTTATCAACTTCTTTGGCAGATTCAACAACAAAGTTTTTGCGATTACCAAAGATTTCGACAAAAACATTCTTCAATTCAAAGAATCTATCTTTGAAATCAGAAAAGGAATCAATTACAACAAAACCATTTGAGCCGTAAGCCGATTTAATCTCGGCAATCAAAAAAAGATCATTCACTTAAAGGAATTAATCCAAAATTTTGAGGACAGCTCTTTTACCTTCTTTAGCAGAAATAGCAGTAAGCAAGGTTCTCATTGCTTGAGCAGTTTTGCCTTGTTTACCAATGACTTTTCCAACATCATCGGCACCAACTTTGAGTGTAAGCTCAATAGTCTTATCGTCCGGCGTTGTTTCGTCTAAAGAAACGTTGTCCGGATTATCAACAAGGTGTTTCGCGATAAATTCAATAAATTCCTTCATGAGAGTACCTATAATTAGTGAAAGTAGGGTACCTTGCTTTTGTGCTTGCTGCCAGTAAGAGATCTCAGCTTTCGGAAGCCGTACCCTTTAAGCTTCCGTTGCACCTTGAGACTTTTCTTTAGCTAATGCTTTTTTAGATTTTTTCTTATCTGCTCTCTTTTTCAATTTAGCTGCGAGATTTGCTTCATTAAGCTTTTTCCATTCTTCAAGCTTTGCAGTAACTTCTTCTTCTTTCAAACCTTTTTTCAACAATTCTCTTCTTAAGATAATTCCTTGTCCGGATAAAAGATTCTTAACAGTAACAGTTGGTTGAGCGCCTACATTTAACCAATACATTGCTCTTGATTCTTTTATTTCAATTGTTGCCGGTTCTGTCTTGGGATTATAGAGTCCAATAGCTTCAATAAATTTTCCGTCCCTTGGTGAACGTGCGTCAGCAGCTACAACTTTATATATCGGCTGCTTTTTTTTACCCATTCTTTTCAGTCTTAACTTAACTGCCAATTTAGTATTTCTCCTATAAGGTTAATTTAATCTAAAGTTTTTTGTATTCGGTAACGAAAACTTTCCAGAATTTTTATTTATCATTTTCATCATTTGCTGCATTTGCTCGAACTGCTTTATTAATCTATTTACTTCTTGAATAGTGTTTCCGCTTCCTCTAGCAATTCTTTTTCTTCTATTGCCATTCAAAATTTTAGGGTTTGTTCTCTCTTGCTTAGTCATTGATTGAATAATTGACTCAACAACAACCAACTGCTTATCATCAACATCAGCATTTTTGAGTTGAGAACCAACACCCGGAATCATTCCCAACAACGATTTCAAAGAGCCCATCTTTTTAATCATTTTTATCTGTTTCAAGAAATCATCTAAATCGAACTTGTTTTCCCGGAACTTCTTTTCAAGGTCTTCAGTTTCTTTATCATCAAACCGGGCTTGGGCTTTTTCAACAAGCGAAATAACATCGCCCTTACCAAGAATTCTGCTAGCCATTCTATCCGGATAAAACAACTCAAGCGTATCAACTTTTTCGCCCATGCTTACAAACTTAACCGGGCGGTCAACAACGGCTCTAATCGAAAGAATACATCCGCCGCGGGAGTCGCCATCCATCTTGGTAAGAACAATTCCATCAAATTCTACTTGATCATGATAAGATTTAGCAGAGTTAACAGCATCTTGTCCGGTCATAGAATCAACCACAAACAATGTTTGAGTTGGATTGACTTTGGACTTAATCTCCGCAGCTTCTTTCATCATATCACTATCAACATGCAAACGACCCGCAGTATCAATGATGACGGTGTTCAAACCATTTTCTTTGGCGTAAGCTAAAGATTCCGTAGCAATCTTTACCGGATCGTTGCTATCATCAATTGAAAAAACCGGCGCACTAATTTGTGAACCAAGTATTTTTAACTGACTTCTTGCAGCGGGACGGTAAACGTCAGCAGCAACTAAAAGAACATTTCTTTTTCTATCTTGGAGATATTTAGCGAGTTTAGCGCTAAACGTTGTCTTACCACATCCTTGAAGTCCTATCAGCATAATTACAGTTAACCCGGAAGGATTAAGCTGCAATTCAGAACCAGTATTTCCTAAAAGCTCAGTCAGTTCATCATAAATAATTTTTGTGATGAGCTGACCGGGAGTAACTGAAGTAAGGACTTCTTTGCCAAGTGATTTTTCTTTAACACGATCAATAAAATCTTTGGCAACCTTGTAATTTACGTCAGCATCCAAAAGAACACGCCGAATTTCGCGAAGTGTATCGCTAATATTCGACTCTGTAATTTTACCTTGTCCGGTAATCTTTTTAAGAGCTTTCTCAAGTTTCTCGGTCAAATCCTCGAGCATACGTAGCCTGTCCTAAATAAAGATAGCAAAAAGGATGTACATTTCAAATTTCTAACTTTCTTTGAGAGCATTCGCTCCAGAAACAATTTCCAAAATTTCAGTAGTAATTGCAGCCTGGCGTTTACTGTTATAAGTTAAATTCAGCGATCTAATCAATTCTTTAGCATTTTCAGTCGCCATATCCATAGCAGTCATTCTTGCACCTAACTCGGCGGCGTAAGAATCAAGAAGCACACGCCACATTTGAGCATTCAAATGTTTTGGCAAAAGTGTTTCAATGATTTTAACCTTGTTTGGTTCGTAAATGTAATCAGTCAGCTTTGTTTCGGTTTCTTGCGACTCGAACTGCTTTATAGGAAATAGCTGCTCTACAATTGTTTTTTGTTGAATCACTGACTTAAACTCATTATAAACAACAAGGACTTTATCAATCTCACCATTAACATACTTAGTGGTAAGTTCTTTAATCAAGCCCGAAGCGAATTCAAATTTTAGATGTGAAAATATTCCGGGGTAGGAACCAACGACAGGATAATCTTTTTTCGTAAAATAATCATTACCTTTTTTACCAACGCAATACATCTGTAAACTGGATGATGAGAGATAACTAGATAAGTCACCCTTAACCATTTCTTCGGCAGTACGGATTACATTCATGTTGAAGCTTCCGCACAAGCCACGGTCGGAAGTAACAACTACGATAGCAATATTCTTAACATCGCGTTCGGTAAAAAGAGGATTGTTAAAACT
>DAIEQT010000264.1 GCA_027347545.1 Ignavibacteria bacterium
AATCGCTTTTTGTTCATCGTTAATATTCTTACGAGTTCGTTCTAAATCTTCAATTGTTGCCTTTCTTATAATCTTAGGCAAATCTTCTTTAAAGAGTCCAATATATTGACGTTTCCTCTTGACTAACTCTCCAACAACTTTAACTTGAGCTATTTCTAAAGATTCTTCATTAGAAATGACCACAAAATCTTCCGGGAATATTGTATTAACTAATTCATCAGGAATCAAAACAAAATTGGATGGGAGAAGCCCACAACAAGAAATTTCAACAACATTCCGGTTATCAACCGGAGTTTTCTCAAGAAAACCAGCTTGAGATATCATACAATGACTCATGTTCTGGCACTTATCATTGATATGTCTGAGAATTATATTTTCGTAAGTTAATTTACAATTGAAAGAGACTTCTTCGAGCGGAAGTTCCGTTTGCGGGACTGGAAAATCTATATGTGTCACTTTAATTCCTCTTAACAACAGATGCTAGTTCAAATATAACGTTCAGAAATAAGACATTCAAGTTCATATTTCTCGAAAAACAAGATTCTAAATATTCCAAGTTTGAAAAAGGAACTTCAATATTAGTATCTGAAAATTTAGCATTAAACTTTTCAATAGTTTCCAGAGAGTCTTCAAAAGCAAATTCCTTTACCGATTTTCTATGCCGAACAACATCATTTAACCAAGTCTTAATCATCTTTAATAAGAATAGGACTGAATCCTCGTTTTGGTTTTTTGAGAAGTTTAATAATTCGCTTAAGGCTGCTTGATATTTTCGTGCGAATGCATAACGGAGAACTGAAATTGTTTTTTGCTGAATTGTTTCAAAATCATATCCAATCAGTTGCACTGCTTGTGTTACAGAGCCATCTGAAAAACTTGAAACCTTTTTAGCTAATTTGCTTTCAATGCCAAACTTTTCAGTCAAGACTTGCTTTACAGCTTCGTTAGATAGCGGCTCGAAAATTATTTCCCGACAACGTGATATAATTGTTGGAAGCAACTTTTCCTTTTGTGAAGTTATTAGTATGAAAATTATTCTTGGAGGTGGCTCTTCTAAACTTTTCAGCAAAGCATTCTGAGCCTGGTCATTCATAAATTCAGAATCAAGTATAATTACAAAACGGTAAGCTGTGTCATCAGAGGTAAAGGAGATGAATTTTCTGATTTCCCTTATGCTGCTGATTTTAATCGTGTTTGCATTTTCAATAGTGATTTTATAATAAGGGTTTTTAGCTTTATTCTGAAGTTCATTCTTTAAGTCTTCAATCACTTCTTTAGATAATTTTTCGATACCGGAATCTTCGGATGTTTCTCCTTTTCCTCGAGGTAATGGCATAATTAACTTAATGTAAGGCTCTTGTAGATCATCAATCCTTTGTGAAATTAAACTATCATGAATCTCAGTATCAATCCCATTAATGCTTTTGGCAAACTGAATAGCCGTATTAAACTTACCAACCCCCTCTTGCCCGGAAAAAATAAAGGCGTGTGGAACACGCCTTGAATTGGAAATCTTTTGTAGCTGTTCTTTTACTTTATTTTGCTCGTAGACAAAATTCCAATAATTGTTCATTGTTTTTACTACGACTTAAATTCATCATCGTCGTTATAGAAGAAATCTTCATCACTAGGGTAATCTGGCCAGATGTCTTCAATCGATTCATAAGGTTCATCAGAATCTTCTAATTCTTGCAGATTCTCAACTACTTCTAATGGAGCGCCAATTCTTTCCGCGTAATCCATTAACTCTTCTTTTGTTGCCGGCCAAGGAGCGTCATCAAGATAAGATGCTAATTCGACGGTCCAAATCATAAGAGGAACTCCTTTTTGTTTAAATTGTTATTTTTTAGCAACTTCAAAAATTTTTACATCATCATAAATGAAATTTATCGGATCCAGCGTAACTCCGTTGTGGTGTACTTCATAATGTAAATGAGGTCCAGAGGATAATCTTCCGGAGTTCCCGGAATAAGCAATTAACTCCCCACGAACTAACTTTTGTCCTTGTTTTACTTTAGTGTTTTCCAAATGTGCATACAGTGTTTTGTATCCAAATCCGTGAGAAATTTCAACTGTTAAACCATATCCACCCTTCCAGCCAACACTTTCAACAACACCGCCGCCAGGTGCATAAACTTTTGTACCTACATCAGTTATGATATCAATTCCGTTATGCATTCTTGTTATTTTAAGAATTGGATGGAAGCGCATACCAAAATCATCAGAGATTGTTCCTTCGCAAGGTCTTATTGCCGGGATAACATCAAATAGTGATTCGTTTTGCTTTAGTGTGGAAGTAATTTCAGAGTAGTTATTTTTTTCTAATTTGACTTTGAGAGAAACTTGATCAACATAGCTATTTACATCTTTAAGAAATGAGCTGATTTTGCCGGCGCTAAATGATTCAATCGGCTCAAACACGCTACCTCCAACACCAAAGCTAATTTCATTTTGTTTTGGTTCGAGATTAGCTTTTAGGCGTAAATCTTTACTTTGTTCGTTTAGGTGAGTAACGGTTTCATCTAGTTGCTGATATCTTTCTACTAATTGTTCAAATTTTTCTTTCAGAAGTTTATTACTGTTTTTAAGCGATTTCACTTCAGAATCCGGATTGATGAATTCGTTAAAAACAAGAAAACTTCCGAAGACAAAGAAGGATGCAAGAACCGCAAAGAATGCTACAAGGAACACAAATTTCTTGTAGAAATTGCGAATCTCGACAAACTTCAACTTCGATTTAGAAAAGTAATAGAATTTTTTCATAGCTTTTTAGAGGTGCGAAGATAACAAATCACTAAAATCGTGTCAAGGATTTATTAATCTCATTTATTATTCAAAATCGTGCTCAAAATAGTTAACAGATCTGTTCAAACTATTCGTTTTTTGCTGAATTTTACTGGTTATACGCTCTTGTAATACTTTTGCTGCATCATAACCATAATGTTTCAGAAGATAATTTAAGGCGATTATTTCTGAAACTACCGTTATATTATTGCCGGGCAGGATAGGAAGTTTAATTAGAGGCATTTCAACATCCATTACATTAATTGAGTCTGTATCTAATCCAGTCCTAGTGTAATCTGATTCCGTGTCCCAAATTTCGAGCTCGATAATTACTTCCAAGCGTTTTTGGTAACGGATTGCACGAACACCAAACATACTTCTAATGTCAATAATTCCTATTCCTCTAATTTCCATGAAATGTTTAACTAATTCGGTACCAGAACCCATAAGAATTCCTTCCCCTTTCTTAGTTAAAATAACAACGTCATCGGCAACTAAACGGTGACCTCGCTCTACTAGATCCAAAGCGACCTCACTTTTCCCTATCCCTGATTTGCCAACGAATAACATTCCTACACCGTAAACATCTACGAATGAACCGTGAATGGAAAGACGCGGAGAAAATTGATCATCCAAAAAGTCAGAAACAAGGTAGGCTAATTTTGTTGTTTCGTAGGGAGAAATGAAAATCGGGACTTCATACTGATTTGCCAAATTAAGCATTTCGTCCGGCACGTGATTATCATTAGTAATCATCACGCAAGGAATTGCAAACTTAAAAATTCTTTCCAGAGACTTAACTCTTTCATCAAGAGTTAAGTCTTCTAAATACTTCATTTCCGTGTTGCCAAAAACTTGTACTCTGCTAAATGAAAACAAGTCCACGAAACCTGCTAATGGTAAACCTGGTCTATGTAAGTTCTGCTCGAAAATCCTTCTTGAAAGACGTATTTGCTCATTTGCATGTCTAAGTTTGAATTTCTCTTTAGTATTATTGAAGAAAAACTCAACTGAGATGCTTTCTTTCTTTGATATATTTTTTTCATCAATCTTCATCAACAGCTACCTTTGGTTCGGCTTTCTTTCTAACTATTCTTTTGGTCTTTACTTTGACGAGTTGTTTTACAATTTTATCTACGGCCATCAAAATTGATTTTTCAAACTCATCGCTTGAAACAGAAACAGTAATTGTATGACCGGGCAGCTTGGTAATGATCTCTGCAGTTTTGATACTGTCTTTGTTATGTGTAAAACTTAAAACCACATTACAATCCATAATCTTATCGTTAAACCTTTCAAACGATTTAACTTCTCCTTTGATGAGATCCTTTAGAGAATCTTTTGCTTTGAACTTACGGGATGTGATTCTGATATTCATAGCTACTCCTTTTAGGATTTTGGATGGGCTTTCTTGTATGATGCTTTTAACCGCTCTATACTAACATGAGTGTATATCTGGGTTGTTGATAAATTTTCATGACCAAGTATTTCCTTTACAGCCATTAGATCAGCCTCATTATCCAGCATATGTGTTGCCGCACTATGCCGTAATATGTGAGGGCTTTTTTTATCAATATCTGAGACTTTGCTAATATACTTTTTCACTAAGTAATATACTTCAAAACGATCAATTCTTTTGTTCTCTCCAGACACAAAAAGCGGAGAATTATAATTCTGCTCTGCAAGTGTATCAATGTATTCTTTAACAATCACTTTGGATTTTGAACCTAGCGGAACGATTCTTGTCTTCGAACCTTTTCCAACTACTCTTACGCTTGAGTTTCGAAAATCTAAACTGCCAATATTCAAGGAACATAATTCGGAAACACGTAGAGCACAACCGTAAAGTAACTCAAAAATTGCCTTAATTCTCTTGGCTTCAACAACTTCATTTTCTTCACTTATGAAGTTATAAATTTCCAGAAAAGAATCAAGACTGATTGTTTCGGGTAGTTTTCGTTTGGCTTTGGGATTAGGAATTTTGGCAATCGGGTTGTTCTCTAAAATCTCATTTCTAACAACAAATTCGAATAGTTTTCTAAGAGATGAAAGCTTTCTCGAAATGGTTGTTTTTTCGACTTCATCCGCACTAAGTTTCATTACAAACTGGCGGATAGTCCGTTCGGTAACTTTATCAATCCGGTCTATTTCTCTTTCCCCACAAAACAAAATAAATTCATTTATATCACGTGTATATGCCTGAACTGTGTTTTCGGAAGCACGGTTCACTCCGGAAAGCTCGGTTAGCATTTCAGCAGCAACAGTTTTTAATTCAAGCTGCTTCATTCATTGTCCGGTTAGTTTAATATTCTTCTTCGGAAGACTCTACAGGCTCTTCCTGTTCTTCTTCTTTCGGTTTTGGCATTGTCCAGCTTGCGTAATCGCAATCGGGATACTTGTTGCAGCCGTAAAATATTTTGCCGCGTTTAGTTCTGCGAGTAATTACTTCACCTTCATTACATTTTGGGCACTTCATACCAAGAGTAATAACTTTTGTAAAATCACAATCGGGATATTTTTCGCAGCCGATGAATCTGCCAAACTTACCTTCGCGGTAAACCGTTTTGCTTTCACACTTTGGGCACGTTTCGCCGGTATATTCCGGTTCATTGGTTCCACCGGCAATCTCTTTCAGCGACTTAATGTTTTTGCATTCAGGATAATTATTGCACGCAAAGTACTTTCCAAATCTGCCAATCTTAAGATCTAATTCCCCGCCGCATTTTTCACAGATAATTTTTTCTAAATTGGCTTCAACTTCTTGCAAATCTTTTATGAATGGTCCATAGAAATCATTTAGCACACGCAAATACTCTGTTTCGCCGTTCGCAATTAAATCCAGTTCATCTTCCATCTGTGCAGTGAAGTTTACATTAATAATGTCTGGAAAATTTTTAACAAGAACGCCATTTACTTTTCTGCCAAGTGAAGTTGGGAACATTTTTCTATCCTGTTGCTCAACATATCCTCTATCTACAATAGTTCCCATAATCATGGCATAAGTACTTGGTCTGCCAATGCCGTTGCTTTCCAACTCTTTAATTAAAGTACTTTCTGTAAATCTAGCCGGCGGTTTTGTAAAATGTTGATTTGGAGTTAGCTCCTTCAACTCCATCTTTTGGCTGATTTCCAAACCGGCTGGAATTAACCCGCCTCCATTCTCACCTTTCTCGCCAGATTCTTCTGTTGTTTCTTCATACAAAACTTGAAAGCCATCGAACAAAATTGTAGTACCCGAAGCGCGGAATGTATATTCATCTGCTGAAATACTTACGGAAGTAGTCTCAAGACGTGCAGATTCCATCTGGCAAGCGATGAATCTTTTCCAGATTAGCTCATACAATTTGAATTGTGCTTCATCCAAATATTCTTTTACAAATTCGGGAGTGTACTTTAGCGATGTAGGACGTACTGCTTCGTGAGCATCTTGTACATTTTTTTTATTCTGCTTCTCATAACTTTTTGGTCTTTCCGGCAAATACTGATTCCCATATTTTTCACCTATAAAGGCTCTTGCATCATCTACAATTTCCGCGCTTAAACGTGTTGAGTCTGTTCTCATGTAAGTAATTAAACCGGTCGTTCCTTCGGCACCCAAATCTATTCCTTCGTAAAGCTGCTGAGCTAGCATCATTGTTCTGCGTGGTCTCATTCTAAGTTTACGGGATGATTCAACTTGCAGCGAGCTTGTTATAAAAGGCGGATAAGGATTCTTCTTCCTTTCTTTTTTCGAAATGTCACTGATGGCATAATTATTCTTCGATTTTAGAATTTCGAGAATCTTCTTTGCCACATCTTCACTTGAAATCGCAAAATTCGTCTTGAAGAATTCTTC
>DAIEQT010000113.1 GCA_027347545.1 Ignavibacteria bacterium
TTTTCGGTGTTGCCAGAATGAATCAACCAGAAGGGTTTTCAAAAGTCTGCAAGGTAAGTGACCTAAAAGAAAAAATTGGTCAGCGTTTTTTTGTTGATGATGTTGATGTAGCTTTGTTCAGAATTGGTGAAGAAGTTTTTGCGCTAAGCAATGTCTGCTTTCATCAAAAAGCAGCAGTCATTTACGATGGCTATGTTGAGGATGATTGCGTTTACTGTCCGGCTCACGGCTGTATGTTTGAGCTTCGCACCGGAAAATTCCCGCAAGGATTAAAAGGGCTTGATTCCTACGAAGTACAAATTATTGATGGCGATGTTTACGTTAAAGTGTTTAAGAAAGAATTGAAATGGTAATCCTTTTCTGAAAGATTAACTCACCTACACAAAAGTTTTATCTCTGTGTAACTCTGTGACTTCTCTGCGGCACTCTGTGTAATAAAAACCCAAAAATATCACAGAGAGGCACAGAGCAAATCCAGAGAATCACAGAGAAAAATCTCCGTTCTTATTCTTGCGTAAGGTGAGATATTAATTTATTTCTGATATAAAAAAGAGAGCCATGATGTTACCATGGCTTTCTTTTAATTCAATTAGTACTTCCTCAGATAACTATTCGGTAAACTTCTTGAAAATTACAGATGTATTGTGTCCGCCAAAAACGAACGCGTTGCTCATTGCGTAGGTTACATTACGTTCTTTTGGTTTGTTGAAAGTATAATCAAGATCGCACGCTGGGTCTGCGTTTTCGAAATTTATGGTTGGCGGAACTACACTATTCTGTATCGCTAATATTGAAGCAATGGCTTCAACTGCACCGGCTGCGCCAAGTAAATGTCCGATCATACTCTTTGTAGAAGAAGCGCTTAGCTCGTATGCGTGATCGCCGAAAACTTTTTTAATGGCATTAGTTTCGGCAATATCTCCCAATGGAGTAGAGGTGCCATGCATGTTGATGTAGTCAAGTTCTTCTTTATTAATTCCACCGTTAGTCAATGCCATCTCCATTGCTAAAATTGCGCCGGTTCCTTCCGGGTGTGGCGCGGTAATATGATAAGCATCTGCCGACATTCCAACTCCGGCTAACTCAGCATAAATTTTAGCGCCCCGTTTTTTTGCATGTTCAAATTCTTCCAGCACAAGCATACCGGCTCCTTCACCCATTACAAAACCATCTCTCGTAATATCAAATGGACGGCTTGCAGTTTCCGGCGAATCATTTCTTGTGGATAACGCTTTGGAAGAATTAAATCCGGCAACGCCTATTTCTATAATTGGAGCTTCGCTTCCTCCGGATAACATTACATCGGCAAAGCCGTTTTTAATTAAAAGAAAACTATCAATTAAGTTGTTGTTTGCAGTAGCGCAAGCTGTAACAACACAATGGTTTGGTCCTCTAAAACCATATTGCATTGAAATATAACCGCTCGCAATGTTTGGAATCATCATTGGGATAAAGAAAGGAGAAACTCTGTTTGGACCTTCATTAGCATTAACAACCGACTGATTATAAACCGTACTGAAGCCGCCGATTCCGCTGCCGAATACAACACCGGTTCTGGCTTTATCGCTATCGTTCATATTTTCCGGAGCTAATCCGCTATCTGCAACAGCTTGCATAGCAACTGCCATTGCGTATTGAGCGAATGGGTCCATTCTGCGGGCGCTTTTTTTATCAATATATTTTGATGAATCAAATCCCTTCAGTTCACATGCGAATTTGGTTCCAACATTCTTTGTATCGAAATAAGTGATTGGCGCACAACCGCTTTTCCCATTCATCATTCCATCCCAGAAATCTTGCACAGATAATCCTATAGGAGTTAAAGCGCCTAAACCAGTTACTACTACTCTACGATTTTGAAGCATATTCCATCCTTTGGTTATTAAAAGTTTTAGCTGAAAAACGGTGCGAATTTACGGAAGTTTCATATTTTTTCCTTTGATTTGCAGAAGTTATTCTCAAACGGACTGAAGAACGGATTAGTGTGGAAATTTCCAACCAAATAGTGATTGAAAGAGCGCACGAACTCGGATTCGATTTGGTGGGCTTTTCCCGTTCCGAAATTCTATCTGAAGAATCACAACATTTACAAATGTGGCTTGAGAAAGGTTACAACGCTTCGATGGAATACATGAAGCGTAATTTTGAAAAGCGGCAAGATGTTAAACAAATTCTTCCTTCAGCAAAAAGTGTAATCTCGTTAGCGCTTAATTACTATACACCTTCTCGACATTCTAATGATTTGAACACCGGCAAAATTTCCCGTTATGCCTGGGGAAGAGATTATCATCTTATAATTTGGGAGAGGCTCTCAATGCTGGAAGAATATTTGCGCTCACTCGATGAAAATTTTGAATCGAAAAGTTATGTTGATACCGGACCGGTTATGGATAAAGCTTGGGCAATAAGAAGTGGAATCGGCTGGCTTGGCAAAAACTCAAATGTGATTAACAAAGAAATCGGGAGCTGGTTTTTCATCGCTAACATCATAACAAATTGCGAGTTTGATTATTCCGAACCCGTTACTGATTTCTGCGGCTCCTGTACAGCTTGTATTGATGCTTGTCCAACAAGCGCAATTATTCAGCCGCAAGTTGTAGATGCGAACAAGTGTATTTCATTTCTCACAATAGAAAATAAGGGGGAAATTGGCTCTGAGTTTAAAGGAAAGTTTGATAACTGGATTTTCGGCTGCGATGTTTGTCAGGATGTTTGTCCCTGGAATAAAAAATTTGCCGAGCCAACTTTGCTTCACCAATTTCATCCAAAGGGAACTAATTTAGTTCTGGATGAAGTTATTAATATGAACGAAGAAGAATTCAAGACAAGGTTTGAGACAAGTCCAATTAAAAGAACCAAACTAAGCGGTTTGAAAAGAAACGAG
>DAIEQT010000129.1 GCA_027347545.1 Ignavibacteria bacterium
TAATATTTTGCTTTGGATGCTGCAACAGAGAATCTCGGATCAACGACTATTACACTTGCATCGTTCTGAACAGCGTTTGCAAATTCTTGAACTTGTGTGTTGTGCATGTTTTCGCCAAGATGCGAGCCAATCAACACAATACATTTTGCGTTTTCAATATCTGTTCTTTCCGGCGAGCCGATTGCTTCACCAAAAGTTAATTCGAAACCAACATCGCGTGGACCGCGGCATTGTGCAAATGAAGGCGCCGCAAAGTTAATAGCACCGTATGCTTTAAGTGTGTGCTTTAGAAAATTTCCTCCAATACCATGAGAGAAAGACGCAACCGATTCCGGTCCATACTGAGTTTTAATTTTCTGCATCTTATCTGCGATGTAGCCGAGAGCTTCATCCCACGTTACTTCTTTCCAGACTTCTTCGCCGCGTTCGCGCGTTCTTATTAATGGTGAACGTAATCTATCCGGATCACTTACAGCGCCAATGCCGCCGGTACCGCGCGGGCATAATCTTCCTTTACTTAACGGATCATTCGGGTGTCCTTCAACTTTCCAAAGTTCTCCATCTTTTAAGTACGCTACCGTTCCACACTTCCAAAAACAAATGTCGCAGTAAGTTGGAATCTTTTGTATTCCCTTAACTTTCTCTTTGTTAATTTTATTCGCTCCTTTGATCATCGGACTTAGCGCAGTAGCAGCGGCGGCGGCACCAACAGAAAATCCCGTAATCTTCAAGAACTTTCTTCGAGAAATACTATTCATCATTTACCTCGAAATGGATTTAATTAATTCTTTAATTTCGCCGCACTGAGAAAATTTATTGTAAACATCGCAATCGCGGCATTTTTTTTCTTCGCAAACATTATTCTCATGAGCGTAGCTCCAGCAAGGTTTGCTGTGTTCGTTATATGATTTGCAATTCGTTCTATCCTCTTCAGAACATTTCATAATATCCCAGCACGGAATAAGCGAGTACATTGTTTTAATTCCGTTAATGCTGATTTTCATCTCATTTATTGCGCGACGGATACATTCGATTCGCTTTAGGTCAGTTTGCGAGTAAAGCCGGTGGCTGGATTCCTTTTTGAAAGGAATTATTAGACCTTCCCGTTCATACATGCGAAGTGTGTGAACGGAAATTTTTAACAATTGTGCTGCTGCACTAATCGGAAAAACCGGTTCGTCTTGATTTAAATTCTGAAACATCCTTACTCAGTATTGTTGATATTTATAAATATCAACTTCTTTGCCAGACAATAATGTCAACTTTTTATAAGATTTGATGTAAAAATCAAACAAAAGATTCTCGTATCCAAGAATATTTTTGAAAAAAGTTTCGTTTTTGTGAGAAAAAGCAGAGTTAAGGTCTTAGTTGTTATTAGGCTCCCGTAGAGCAGAGGGGAATTTACCCAAAAGATTAAATGAATAGGTCTGTTTAATAAACGCTGTAAAAGTTAAAAACAACAGAATACAAGGAGGGTTTGTTATTCTACTACTTCAATATACAAAAGCATTAGAGGAATGAGCTGGAATTTAAACGATATTACAGTGCTTACTTGGTTTACACCGTTGATGATTTTATGTTTTCTGAATTACGATTTAACCAATATTGGCTTATCTCAGAAATTACTTTCAAGAAATCTTTTTCGGAAGTTGGCTTTTGCATATAACTATTAACTCCCAATTTGTAGGCTTCATTAACATCTTTTTCATCTGCAGAACCGGTTAATATCACAACAGGAATGGAAGAGGTTCGTTCATACAATTTTAATATACGAAGAAATTCAAGTCCGTTCATACCGGGCAGCTTCAGATCAAGAATTATTAGCTTTATGTCTTGCGAGACATTTTCTTTTTTTTGTCCGATAGCGAAGAGAAAATCGAGCCCTTCACCGCCAGTCTTAAACCAGAAAATAGAACCTTCATGGCAATTTGGTTTGAGTTGTTCAATAACAAATTCAGTGTCCATCGCGTTATCTTCTATAAGAAGAATATCAAGTTTGAGCGTCATCGGGTTGGGAAGTAACTTTTCCATAAATTAATCCTCGTCAAAATTTTAACTTCAGATTATAGCTTAATTTCTTATCAAAAAAAAGGACGCAACTTTCGTTACATC
>DAIEQT010000135.1 GCA_027347545.1 Ignavibacteria bacterium
CTTTGAAAAGCCCCTTTTATAAGTCAGTACAATGTATTTTCAAATCAACTGCAGCCGGTTGTAGCGCCGCAAGTTGTACACTTCAAACAAGTACCGTTGCGCACCATAGTCATGCTCTGGCATTCGGGACAAATATCACCGGTATAGCCAGCTTCGCGCGCTTTCATAATCTTCTGATGTTTAGTCATTGCGGCAGTAGTTCTTTCAGAGGAAACATCAAGCTGAATTTTATCTGCAGGCTGAAGCATATCGTCCCTCTGAACAACTGTTTCGCTGATGATTTCTTCACTAATATAATCCGGCTCGATGGTTAAGCGGTGTTCTTGTTTAACATGCTCATCTTCTTCAACATGAGCAAGATCATTTCTGTTGAGATAAGTTACTGCAAGCTCACGGAAAATGTAATCTATAACTGAAGTTGACATTTTGATTCGCTTGTGTCCGCTAACAACGCCGCTCGGTTCAAAGCGAGTAAATACAAATGCGTCAACGAATTCTTCGAGAGGAACTCCATGCTGCAATCCGAGTGAGATGGAGATGGCAAAACAGTTCAGCAAGCTTCTAAAAGCTGCGCCTTCTTTGTGCATGTCTATAAAGATTTCACCAAGTTGTCCGTTATCATAGTCGCCGGTTCTGATGTAAACACTTTGACCGTTAATTTTTACTTTCTGAGTGTATCCGGTTCTGCGGTCCGGTAATTTCCTTCTCTTAGCAATATATCTGTGAATAATTCTTTCAGCAATCTTAACTATATCGTTCTGTTCTTTCTTCTCCATCAAATCTTCAACTTCTTCTTCCGTCATGGTATTTAATGGCTGAGAAAGCTTAGAACCATCGCGGTAAAGCGCGTTAGCCTTTGTTCCCAACTTCCAAGATTGAAGGTAAGCGTATTTAATATCTTCAATGGAAGCATTGTTTGGCAAGTTAATTGTTTTCGAAATAGCACCGCTGATAAATGGTTGAGCAGATGCCATCATATAAATGTGAGCCTCAGCTTGTATAAACCGGCTTCCTTTTTTGCCGCACTTATTAGCACAATCAAACACCGGATAATCATCGTGTTTCAAGAATGGTGATCCTTCGATTGTCATTGTTCCACTTACATAATCGTTAGCTGAAGCAATTTCATCGCGGGTGAAACCAAGCGCAGTAAGCAAATCAAAACTGAAATCGTTTATCTGCTCATCAGTAAATCCAAGCTGGTTCTTTAAAAACTTTTCGCCTAAAGTGTATTTGTTGAAGGCAAAACTTAGCTCAAATACCGAAGGAAGAATTTGATCGAGTTTATTCAGAACATCTTCAGAAAAACCTTTTGCTTTCAACGATTCGTGATTGATGTAAGGACAGCCAACAAGCGTTCCGGCTCCCTTAGCATATTTTACAATCTCTTTAATCTGATCATCGTTGTAGCCAAGCTTCTTTAAGGCTGGCGGAATTGATTGATTGATAATTTTGAAATAACCGCCTCCTGCAAGTTTCTTGAATTTTACTAATGCAAAGTCTGGTTCAATTCCGGTAGTGTCGCAATCCATAACCAAACCAATTGTACCGGTTGGGGCGATTACTGTTACTTGGGCATTGCGGAAACCATATTTCTCACCAAGTTCTAATGCGTTATCAGCATCTTCTCTTGCAGCCTGCAATAAATCTGATGGGCAGAATTCCGGATTAATTCCCATTGGGTAAATTGTTAATCCTTCATACTCTTCTCTAGGAACATTATGAGCAGCGCGGCGGTGATTGCGAATTACCCGCAGCATTGATTCTTTGTTCAACTCGTAATTTGGGAATGAACCAAGCTCTTTAGACATTTCGGCAGATGTGGCATAAGCTCTCATGTGCATAATTGCTGTTAGTGCGCCGCAAATTGCGAAGGCTTCTTTGCTGTCGTATGCAATTCCTTGTCTCATCAATAGAGAGCCAAGATTTGCATAACCTAAACCGAGAGTTCTAAACTCATAACTGAGTTGCGCAATTTCTTTAGATGGATATTGCGCCATCAATACACTGATTTCGAGAACTACAGTCCAAAGACGAGTTGCATGGCGGTATGCTTCAATATTGAATTCTTGTTTATCATCATCATAAAATTTTACCAGGTTTAACGATGCAAGATTGCAAGCAGTATCATCCAAGAACATGTATTCGCTGCATGGATTGGATGCGCGGATTCTTCCGCTCTCCGGGCAAGTATGCCATTCGTTAATTGTTGTATCGTATTGAATTCCCGGATCGGCGCTAGCCCAGGCAGCGTATGCAATATCATCCCACAAATCTTTTGCGCGGATGGTTTTGCACGCTTTTGGTTTTCTGGCATCTTTCTTTGCTTTCTTTAATTCAGTACGCCAGTACAAATTCCAATCGCTGTCGTTTACAACAGCTTGCATAAAATCATTCGTAACACGAATTGAATTGTTGGAGTTTTGTCCGGCTACTGTTGCGTATGCATCAGAATTCCAATCTTCATTGTAAACCGGAATATCAATTGATTTGAAACCGAGTTTAGCAAGTTTAACTACGCGGTCAATATAATTTTCCGGAATGGCAACTTTTCTTGCTTCAAGAATTGCTTTGCGTAAATACTGATTTGTTTTCTTGTTGAATCGTTCATTCTCCGGATGCTCGGCAAAGCAAGCATTAATGATATTGTTAAGATGAAAATTAAGAAG
>DAIEQT010000146.1 GCA_027347545.1 Ignavibacteria bacterium
ACTTCCATTACAGCGGCGGAAATATTGATTGCAATCGCGTTGAAACCAGCTTGTTCGATTGCCTGCTTCACTAAGTTAAGAGTTGGCAAATCGTCATCAACGCAAAGTATGTTCGAATTCTTTTTTAATTTATAGCTGGTAAGAACTTCTACCAGATAGTTATAATTAATTGGCTTAATAAAATATTCAACCGCACCCATCAAAAATGCTTTTTGCTGTTCTGGTTCTACCGAACAAACAATTACCGGAATATTTTTAGTCTTGGGATGGTCATGCATCTTCTTAAGCATTTCCAAACCGTTTGCAGTTGGAAGTTCAATATCAAGAATAACTGCCAGCAAGTGCTCTTTTTCAATTATACTAAACGCTTGAGCTTCAGTGCTTACTATAGTTGGATCGTAACCCCATTTATTTAGGTAGTTGCTCAGCAGTTTAGAAGTAGCATAATCGTCTTCAATAACGAGAACTTTGTTTTTTGTTGTCGGTTTTGGAAGCTGGGACAATGTTGATTCGAACTCCGGCATTACGTCTCCGCTAATTGTGAAAATGAATGAATTTCCTTTGTCAGTATTTCTTGATGCGGTTATATCTCCGCCCAGGTAGTTTACAAAACTCTTAACTAATGTTAAACTTAAGCCGGTAATATTTGTCGCCTTAAACTCGTGTTGGCGCGCCAATACGAAAGGCTCGAAGAGCTTGGTATGTACCGAATTATCAAGCTGGGTTCCGGAGTCAGAAATTTCAAAACGAATTTTACCATCTTTAGTAACGCCTACATTAACAGAAATTTCTCCCTGAGCTGTAAGTGTTGTGGATACAAATAATAACATGCTGATTATGTATTTCAGCTTCTGTTCATCTAGCTCAACAGGTTGCGCAAGAGGTCTTTCTAGCGAAACTTTGAATGTTACTTTACGGGCACCCAACCGGCTTTTAAAATTTTCAACTATTTCTTTTATGAAAACATTTAGATCTACTTTCTTCAGATTAGCAGTTAGGTTGTTCTTATCAATCTTGGCAAGCTCATTAAGGTCATTAATATTAAGAAGAATACTCTGTGCATTTTTTTTGATAGATGAAATATATTCTTGCTGGGAAGCAGTCGGGTTTTCGTTGGATAGATAAGAAAGTAAACCAATAATTGAATTCGAGTTAGATTTAAGTTCATGAGCAGTTTCTTCTACAACGTGAGAGAATCCAGCCGATGGCTTAGAAGAGGCGGATTTGGCTTCCTTCCAAGAAGCGAGAAGCATAGCTACTAATTGCAATGATTTCTCTATCTGATCTTTATCACTCTGAGTAAATGCGGTTTTTCTGCCAAGCTTAATCGAAATTTTTTCACTAGCAGAAAGGGGAATAACACAGCATCCCTCATAAGTCATAAAATCGGAAACGGGAATTGCGCAATTGTTATCAAATATAAGCTTATTCGGTTCGTTTCCATTAATTGCCGGACAAGAAGCGCAGTCATGCAAGCTACCTACTTTAAAATTCTTTTTAGCAGATGCTGATTTACCAATAACCTCCAGCTTGCCGTCGCTTTTTAGATCAAAAAGTACAATTGCAGAAAGGTCAAACTCTTCGCAAAGAAAGTTACTTAGTTCGTCCGGAAAGAATGCGTCGCCTTTTCTTGAAAGACTGGCAAGTTCATTCAGTTTTTGTAGGAAATCAAATTTTACACCGACCAATTTTATCTCGAATAGTTGAGTAGAATCATTATCTATTATCGCAAATAAAGATAAAGATTTTAACCAAGAGTTGAAACAAGCGGAGAACCAAATCTCCGCTTTGAATTATAAGTTCTCTAAGAAGTAATTCGTGATCTTAGTGTAAAGATGAAGAGCATCGCGACCGCCGACTCCGTGATGATGACCAACGTAAGGGAAGTAATCAAGCGGCTTGTTAAGTTCTTGGGCTTTCTTGGCAAATGTTAATGTGTTCTGCCAAACTACAGTAGGATCAGAAGTGCCGTGCACTAAAAGAAGTTTGCCTTTCAAGTTCTCAACATAATTAAGCAAGCTCGCTTCTTTGAAGCCATCCGGATTTGTTTGAGGCGTATCCATGTAACGTTCGCCATACATAACTTCATAAAATTTCCAGTCAATAACTGCGCCGCCGCCAACCGCAGCTTTGAAAGCATTATTCGTTCTTAACATTAAAGATGCTGCCATAAATCCGCCGTAGCTCCAGCCGTAAACACCAAATCGGTTTCCGTCAACATAAGGCAAAGTTTTTAAGTAATTAACTCCGGTCATCTGGTCCTCAACTTCAAAAGTTCCTAAGCGGCGAAATGTAGCTTGCTCAAATTCTAATCCGCGATTAGATGAGCCCCGGTTATAAAGTGTGAAAACAATGTAACCCTTTTGAGCCATCAAATAAAACCAGTTGAAATATCTTCCGGAACCAAAAATATTATTAACCTCTTGGGCGTGCGGTCCGCCGTAAACGTAGAAAATAACCGGATACTTTTTAGTGGAATCGAAATTTGTCGGTAGAATCATTCTACAATAGAGATCAATGTTTGCAGAGTTCTTTATGGTGAACAATTTTGTTACCGGCATATTGTAATCCTTGTAAGGATTCTCTGTCTTTACCAGATTCTTAGCAATCTCGTACCTTGCGTTAAGAATGTTTGAAACTCTTGGTGTTGTATAGTTTGAATAAGAATCAATAAAGAATTCCGAACTTGCACTAATGCTAACATTGTGAGTCCCGGATTCTTTAGTAATTCTTTCAATCTTTCCGGTCTCAATATTTATTTTATAAACGTGTCTTTCTATTGGCGATTCTTTCGTGGTAGTTACAAAAACATTTTTCGCGGCTTTGTCAAATCCGTTAAAATTGGTTACAACCCATTTGCCTTGAGTTACTTGTTTGATGAGTTTTCCTTCGGTATCGTAAAGGTAAAGGTGATTAAAACCATCCCGCTGCGACTGCCAAATGAACTTATCGTTTGAGTTTGGCAGAAATACTAAGTCTTGCTGAGGCTCAACATATTTAACACTTTTTTCTTCGAAGAGTACTTTCAATAGATTACCGGTAGCAGCATCATACTTTTTCATTTGCATGTGGTTCTG
>DAIEQT010000154.1 GCA_027347545.1 Ignavibacteria bacterium
ATATAACCTACCGGAAGATCTTCCTAATAGTAAGTAATATGCATTTTGCTGCTATTTACTAAGGCGCCTATGCGTCGCCCTTTTTATTTCACAATGCAAATAATCGTTTTTGATTGAACAGTGTTTGTGCCTTCTTCCTTGTTCACCAACTTGTAAAAATCGCATTCTAAACAATTGGCTAGCTTCGAAGCAAAACTCCCTTGTACTTTTCCGCCGCATAGAGTTCCGGTTAAAGCCCAGCAAGCCCGTCCGCCATTTAAACCGTGGTTTATAATATTGGTTCTGGTTTCATCAGAAGCTTTGCAGTTTATTTCCTGATGTGCTCTTTTTATGCAATTAGTATTTAACTTTTCCTATTTTCAATCGTATCATAGATGGAAACAATAAAGAATTCATGAATTCGAAAGTCATTAATGAAAAAGAGTTGTTAGAGTTAATCAAGAAAGCGGTAGATGGCGATTTATCAGCATTTGGGACAATCTTGAAAAACTATCAGTACTACGCTTATACTGTTGCGTTCAGAGTTCTTACAAACGATGACGATGCAAAGGATGTTGTGCAAGAGTGCTTTGTTAGAATATGGAAGAACCTTGGCAGCTACAATAGGAAAGTGAAGTTCACAACATGGATGTACAAAATCGTAATCAATCTTTGTTACGATAAGCTGAGAAGCCGTAAGAAGGAAAACGAAAGACGGGAAACACTCGATGATGACTTTGTAAGCGCTATTGATAATCCGGAAAAAGAGTTAACAAACAAAGAACAAGCTGAAATAATAAAGCGGATTTCTGACGGATTGCCGGAAAAACAGAAAATGGTTTTTGTGCTGAGAGATTTAGAAGAGCTAACAACTGAAGAAGTTTCGCAAATAACGAATATTTCGGTTGAGTCGGTTAAAACAAATCTCTCTCTTGCGCGTAAAACTATTAGAACAAAATTAATTAAGTGGAGAATGAGTGATGAATTGTGAGTCGGTAAAAAAAATATTGCTGGAAGATGATCATCAAAATATTCAAAGCCTAGAATTAAGTGAGCACATACTAAATTGTGTTGAGTGTAGGACGTTTTCCAAGGAAGTAGATAAAGCCATTACAATGTTGGGTAAACTGAAAGATAGCAAACCCATTCTTGATGAACCGGAAGTGCTGACGAGCAGAATATTGCATCAAATAAGAAATGAACAAGTAATGAGAAGCGAAACTCAACTCACTTTAATTGATAGTGTCTTGAGTTTGTTACTTCTACGCAAAGTCCGGTTTGCTCTTTATTTAATAATTGTTCTATTCCCGGCGGTTTATCTATATGAAGAAGCAGCAGCGCTTAAAAGTGTAGTAATATTGGAAAATAATCTAAACAATGCCGGACTCCGGTACGAAGCAAGTTTCTGCGATAACTTGCCAAATCTATCTTTCTTTTATGATGCGTATAAACTAATAGCAGGTGAGAAAAAGCATCTTAGTCTTTCCAAAGAGTGGATGGTTGTAAATAAAACTTTTCTTAAGCAGCTTCTGGTTGAATACGATTCATTAACTCCCGAAAGGAAGCGAGAAGCAGATGGACTGAGGAAAAGTTTAACTAAGGAACAAAACGAATTTCTTGACGAACTTATGAACGTTAAGAAAAAAGAAAAATTTTAGTGGAGAAGACAAAATGAAAAGTGTAAAGAATCATTTATTTGCTATAAACATTGCTATACTGCTGCTGATTAGCGCAGGCTGCAAAGAATACACTACAAAAACCAAAATTAATTCCGATGGCTCATGCCATAGAATTGTTATTGTAGAAGGAGATACTAACAATATTGCCGGCTTGCCTTTTCCGATTCCGGTAGATAAATCATGGAAGATTGAAAAAAGAAAATCGGAAAAAGATTCTACCAAATTTATTTATTTGGCAGAGAAAAGATTTACAGATGTAAACGACTTAAATGCAGAGTATAGATACCAAAGCAAGATAGGGGTTAAGATTAATTTCGAAAAAGAATTCCGCTGGTTCTATACTTACTATGTATATGAAGAAACTTACAAAACATATTTTCCGTTCAACACAACTCCGCTTAAAAACTTTTTGAGCAAAGAGGAATACCAGAAGTTTTTGGATGACGACACAACCAAGGCTCTTAAGAAAAGAATAGATGAGTATGTTGGCAAAAGCTACATCGAATATTTCCTTTCGGAATTTCTGAAAGCGTGTAATAAGCATAATATAACAGATGTTTCCGTAGCTTCTGTTAACGCCCATAAACAGCAATTGCTGGAACAACTTGATGATGCGGGAGAGAGTACAAATGAGCTAACAAGTATTTTGGAAAAAACTTTGAAAGCAAAATCTTTGAAAGCCTTACAGCCTGATATTGAATCAATTATGGAAGATATCAAAAAGAAAGTAGAGTGGGCTGGCTCTGCCGATGGAACTTACATAAACCAAATAAGTATGCCGGGAGTTATCTTATCAACAAATTCCAAGACTGTTAAGGG
>DAIEQT010000163.1 GCA_027347545.1 Ignavibacteria bacterium
TATGTAGAGAAAACGAGAATTGAAAATGGCGAAAGATTGCCGGGTAGAGATATTAGAAGTTTTGTGGTTGGTGATAAATGTATTGCTGCTATTTATAGAACATCACCTCACTGGATTACAAACACCGCTCGCGGTGGAAAAGCAACTAACTGCATAGTTACCGATGAGTTGAATGATATTTCTGTCCGCGCAGCAAAAGCTGTCGGCGGTGGAATTGTAGCGATAGATGTTTTTGAAACTGAACAAGGATTAATGGTTAACGAGGTTAACTACACAATGGAATACAAAAACAGTATTGCTACAACCGGTGTTAACATTCCACAGAAAATGGTAGAGTATGTTTTACAAGTTGCAGAAGGAAGAGTTTAATGAAGAAAATTAGAGTATCAGTTGTTGGCGCATCAGGCTATACTGGTGGTGAGTTACTGCGCTTACTATTGTTCCATCCAAATGTTGAAGTTAAGCAAGTAACATCGGAAAGCTACACCGGAAAGTTTGTGCATAAGCTTCACCCAAACTTGCGCAAATCAACGCAGATGAAATTTGTTTCGGCTTCTGAGCTTGAACCATGCGATCTTTTATTTTTGTGTTTACCGCATAACAGTTCACAGAATAAAATTGATCAGTACAAGGCTTTAGCTCCAAAGATTATAGATTTGAGCGCTGACTTTAGAATTAAAGACGCAACTGAATATGAAAAATGGTACGGGCACAAACATTCACGTCCGGAATTGCTGAATGAATTCATTTACGGAATTCCGGAACTTCATCGCGAAGAAATGAAAACGGCAAATTACATTTCCAGTGCTGGATGTAATGCAACTGCGAGCATTCTTGGTTTATATCCTTTGTATAAAGCTGGTTTAGTTGAAGAAGACAGAACTGTAATAGAGGTTAAAGCCGGTTCGAGCGAAGGAGGCAACAAAGTAAATGATGGTTCACATCATCCGGAAAGAAGCGGTGTTGTACGTTCCTATATGCCGACTAAGCACAGACACACAGCCGAAATGCTGCAAGAACTTTCCTTCGGAAAGAAGATTCAAGTACATTTTTCTGCCACTGCGATTGATATGGTTCGTGGGTTGCTTGCTACTTGTCATGTCTTCCTAAAAAATGATCTGCAAGAAAAAGATATCTGGAAAGTTTACCGCGATGCTTACGGCAACGAACCATTCATCAGAATTGTGAAAGAGAACGATGGCATTTACCGTTACCCTGAACCAAAACTTTTAAGCGGTACAAACTATTGTGATATTGGTTTCAAGAAAGATGAATTTTCAAACCGCTTAGTTGTTGTTAGTGCGATAGATAACTTAATGAAAGGCGCTGCCGGACAAGCCCTGCAAGCGTTTAATATTATGTATGGTTTTGATGAAAGAACCGGACTTGAATTTCCGGGGCTGCATCCAATCTAACGAAGATCAAGATTAAGATCACGATCAAGAGCAAGAGTATAAAATGTGCAGATTACTTTATGTTAACTCAAAAATAGATTTCGATGTGAATGACTACTTAACGAAGTTCGCTGAGATTTCCCAAAAGAGCAGAGAATACCAAGGACATGGTTGGGGTTTCGCTTATTGGCAAAACGGTAAATGGAATTATTACAAAAATGTAAAACCAATTTGGGATGACGACCTTTCACAATTTGGAAACTCAACTAGATTAATCGCTCACGCACGCAGCGCATTTAAGGATGAAGGAATTGTTGTAGAAAATAACATGCCTTTCTATGATGATAAAAATATCTTCGTATTTAATGGCGAACTTCGCGGGGTTAAGATTAAAGAAGAGGGAAGAATCGGAGCGGAGAAAATATTTAATTATATCAAGCGATTTGATAAAGGCAGTTTTGGAGAAGCGTTGAGTAAGGGAACAGAAATCATTAAGAAGAAATCGTCATACATCCGGGCAATGAATATTATTGCTACAGATAATGATAAAACTTTTGTCTCAACTCATTTCAACGAAGATGAAGAATATTTTACAATGAATATCAAAAAAGATGGAAATATGGTTGCCGTTTGTTCAGTTCCGTTTGTTGGAGAAGCAGACTGGCAGCCGATTCAAAATAACACGTTAACGGAGATCCAATGTTTATAGTTAAAATTGGCGGCGGAAAGGAATTGAATCTCAGAGGAATTATTTCCGATCTGGCAACTCTGCAAGAAAAATTTATAATTGTGCATGGCGCAAATGCTTTGCGCGATGAATTAGCTCAAAAATTAAATTACGAAAAGAAAGTTGTTACATCCCTTTCTGGCTATGATTCGGTTTTGAGCAGCGAAGAAACAATTGATTTGATGATGATGGCTTACGCTGGATTAAAGAACAAACGCCTCGTAGAACTTTGTCAGCAGAACGGAATTAACGCTGTTGGACTTTCCGGCTTAGATGGCAAAATAATTCAAGGTAAACGCAACAGTGGAATCAAAGTGCGAGAAGGCGGTAAGACTCTTTTGCTGCGCGATTTTTCCGGCAAGCCGAAAGCAATTAATAAGCAACTTTTGGAATTGCTTTTGGACAATGGTTACATCCCAATTCTAAGTGTTCCGTTAATTGATGAGAATAACTTTGCAATAAATTCTGAAAATGATGACATAGTTGCATTGCTTCAAACCGAATTGAAAACCGAAAAAGTAATTTCACTGATAGAAGCACCCGGATTTCTTTTGGATAAAAACGATCCGGCCTCGCTTGTTTCCAAAATGTCCAAAGCCGAATTAGTTGCAATGGAGGAAAAAGTTGAAGGAAGAATGAAAAGAAAAATTCTTGCTATAAGAAAATTATTTGATGGTGGAGATACAACAGTAATTATTTCAGACGGACGTACAGAGCATCCTATTTTAGATGCGCTGAACGGTAACGGCACTACAATTTCTTAGATAAGGAGAATAAGATGAAAGACTACAAAGCACTAATCCAACAATATGAACTAGATGTTTATCCACGCAGAGACGTTGTGCTTGTTAAGGGAAAAGACTCACGCGTTTGGGATGATCAAGGTAAAGAATACATTGATTTAGCTTCCGGCATTTCTGTTGCGAATGTTGGGCATTGCAACGATAAAGTTGTTGAAGCAATTGCAAAGCAAGCGGGAACATTGATTACTTGCGCAAACACATTTTACAATGACGCCAAAGCAATTTTTCTAGAAAAACTTTTTAGTGTTGCGCCAAAGAATTTAACGAGAGCATTCCTTACAAACTCCGGCACAGAAGCTATGGAAGCCGCAATCAAGTTTGCGAGAGCTAATACAAACCTGCCCGACCGGCAGGCGGGAAAAACAAAATTCATTGCGGCGATGAAAGGATTTCACGGAAGAACTTACGGCGCGTTAAGTGCTACTTACAAAAAAGAATACAGAGATATTTTTGAGCCGCTCGTTCCGGGATTTTCTTTCGTTCCGTATAATAATTTTGAAAAACTTGCCGAGGCTGCCGATGACCAAACCGCTGGAGTCATTTTAGAATTGGTTCAAGGCGAAGGTGGTATCAATATTGGGCAGAAAGAATATTT
>DAIEQT010000167.1 GCA_027347545.1 Ignavibacteria bacterium
TTGGTTAAAGAAGGCGCTTCGCTCGGTGCAAACTCAACCATAGTTTGCGGACATACAATAGGCAGATTTGCTTTTGTAGGCGCCGGTGCGGTTGTAACCAAAGACATTCCCGATTTTGCGTTGGTTGTTGGCACTCCCGCAAGAATAACCGGCTGGTTTAGCGAAGCCGGAGTTAAATTAGAGTTTGATAAAGAGGGAATCGCTCACTGCGAGAAATCCAACAAGACATATAAAATAGAGAATGGAGTTGTGAAAGAGATTGAATAAATTCTACACTAAAGAGAAGAATTTTAACTCAGAACGAAATTAGATATGTTGCCTAATCTTCCTTAAATTTGAGCCCACAATTATTATAATTCAGAGGAATTGAATGAAAGTCCCGTTGCTCGATCTTAAACCTCAGTACTTGGCTCACAAAAAAGAAATTGATGATGCGATTCAGAGAGTGGTTGATTCCCAATACTTTATTAACGGTCCCGATGTAGCCAAACTTGAAGAAGAAATTAACGCTTACCTTGGTGTTAAATACTCTGTTGGTGTTACTTCCGGTACAGACGCTCTGCTTTTAGCTTTGATGGCTTTTGATATTAAGCCGGGTGATGAAGTAATTGTCCCAACATATTCTTTTTTTGCAACCGCCGGTGTAGTTGCCAGACTAAACGCAGTTCCGGTATTTGTTGATTCCGATCCGGTTACGTTTAACATTAATCCGGCTGATATTGAAAAGAGAATTTCACCAAAGACAAAAGTGATTATTCCGGTTCATCTGTATGGACAAAGTGCCGATATGGACGCAATTATGGAAATCGCTAAGAAGCATAATTTAAAAATTATTGAAGATGGCGCGCAGGCAATTGGTGTTCAGTACAAAGATGGAAGATTTGTTGGCGGAATTGGAGACATTGGTTGTTTTTCATTTTTCCCGAGCAAAAACCTTGGCGGCTTTGGCGATGCCGGAATTGTTACAACGAACGATGAAAAACTTTACGCTAAGATGAAAATGATGCGTATGCATGGAATGGAGCCGAAGTATTATCACAAAATTATTGGCGGAAATTTTAGAATAGATACTTTGCAAGCCGCAGTTCTTCGTGTAAAATTACCGCATCTGGATTCTTGGTCTGCTAAGAGAAGAGAGAATGCTGAACTTTACACAAAGTATTTTCAAGAAGCCGGATTAGCAGAAACAGCAGGCAAGATTTGTTTTGATGAACAGAACAAAGTTTTACTTCCCAAACCGGTTTACAAAGAAACGGGACACACGAACTATCACATTTATAACCAGTACATCATTAGAGTAGAAAAAAGAAATTCGCTCTTGGATTTTTTGCGTAAGAAAGAAATCGGCTGCGAAGTTTATTATCCGGTTCCGTTCCACAGACAAGAATGTTTTGCTTACTTGAATACCAAAGATGAAGATTACCCGGTCGCAAATTGTGCCGCAAATGATTCACTCGCTGTGCCGATTTATCCGGAGCTAACTAACGAGCAAATTAAATATGTAGTAGAATCAATCGCAGAGTTTATGAAAGAAGAAATGAAGTACCCAATGGAATGCAAACATTGCGATTGTATGAAATAAATTTAAAGCCCCATATTGGGGCTTTGTTATGTTTAACATAAAAAGTAGAGACGGCTCGGTGAACCAATGCTGTCAGGTTAGCAGTCTGAGTTTGAAAAAATGAAAAAGCAGAACGCTGATTTGTTAAGATGATTAAGATTTTTTATGATTTATCCTAATCGATCATAAAAATCATAATTAATCTGCGTGCTAACAATCTTAACCTGACGGCATTGGCTCGGTGAACCGTCTCGTAAAAAAAAGCAGACGCATCAGCGATGCGTCTCTACATAAAAATTCAATTAATAAATAAAGAGTAGAACATGGGAAGAATATTCGAAACCAGAAAACACGTTATGTTCGCGCGTTATGCGAGAATGTCAAAAGCTTTCAATAGAGTTAGAAAGGACATTGAAATTGCAGTTAAAGCCGGCGGACCGGATGCAAAGGCTAATTCCAAATTGAGAATTGCAATTCAGAACGCAAAAAGTGTGAACATGCCGAAAGATAAAGTGGAACAAGCAATTAAACGCGCTTATTCTAAAGACACAACCGGCTACCAAGAAATTATGTATGAAGGATATGCACCGCATGGTGTGGCTGTAATTGTTGAGTGCGCAACAGACAATCCAACCAGAACGGTTGCAAACGTCCGCCACATTTTCAGAAAGAACGAAGGCACACTTGGCAATGCCGGTTCAATCGCGTTTATGTTTGAGAAAAAAGGATTGATTAAAGTTGCTAAATCGGTTGCACCGGACCTGGATGAATTTGAATTAGAGCTAATTGATTTTGGATTGGAAGATCTTTCTTACGATGATGATAATATTTACATCACTACATCGTTTCAAGATTTTGGTTCGATGCAAAAAGCTCTTGAAGAAAAGAACATCGAAATTGGCGCTACGGAAACTCAGTATATCCCGACGACAACAAAAGAACTGAACGACGAACAGAAAGCCGAAGTAAAAACATTATTGGACGCGCTTGAAGAAGATGATGACGTGCAGGCAGTTCACAATAACATGCAGTAGTTTGTCATATTGAGTGCCGATTGCGGGACGAAATATCTCTAACTTGTAATTGTTGAGATTCTCCCGAAGAAGTCTGTCGTGGCGGAATCAGAATGACAGTTAATAAGTGCTTTTGATAACATAAAATAACAACACAAGAAATAAATGAATAAACTACATGTTTCAGCACCGGGAAGAATCTGTTTATTTGGTGAGCATCAAGATTATTTGCATTTGCCGGTAATTGCTGAGGCAATGTCCAAAAGAATGTATGTGGATGGTTTATTTCGTAAAGACAAACTCATCAATATCGCATTGCCGGATTTGAATTCATCGGAATCATTTATGATAGAGGATGAAATTCCTTACACCGCCGAACGAGATTATTTAAGAAGCTGTGTTAATGTTTTGATTCGCGAGGGCTTTACATTCTCAAAAGGTTTTGATGTAACAATGCGCGGTGAAATTCCGATCAATGCCGGAACTTCAAGTTCTTCGGCAATGATTATTGCGTGGACAAATTTTCTTGCTCAAATGAGCGATCAGAAAAAAATATTGGACGCAAAAGAAATTGCTAATCTTGGTTACAAAGCAGAAGTATTAGAATTTGGCGAACCAGGCGGAATGATGGATCATTACTCAACCTCTGTAGGCGGCGCAATTTGGCTCGATCCATTTCCTGAAATTCAATTGGAAGCAATGCATCCCAAACTTGGTTCATTCATACTTGGCAATTCGCAAGAACCGAAGGACACAAAGTTTATTCTGGCTCGTGTTAAGAAGGGTGTAATCAACATTGTAAATGACCTCAAGAAAAAAGAAGCAGAGTTCTCGTTACAAACAATACGACTTGAAGAGTTGGATAGATATACTGACGCATTGAACCAGGAGCAGTTGGAACTGCTGCAAGGGACGATTAAAAATAGAGACATTACTTTTGAAGCCCGTCAAGTTTTACTGACCGAGCCGTTAAATCATCAGCGCTTTGGGCGCTTGATGAACGAACATCAAAAAGTTTTGCGGGATGTGCTTAGAATATCTACACCAAAGATTGATAAGATGATTGAAACTGCGCTAAATGCCGGTGCTTTCGGCGCTAAGATAAATGGCTCGGGTGGCGGCGGATGTATGTTTGCTTATGCGCCGGAAAATAGTGAAAATGTTTTGGAAGCTGTAAAATCAATCGCGCCGGAAAGTTGGCTTGTAACTGTTGATGTAGGAACTAGAACAGAGGCATCTGCTTGAGCGGACGATTAGTAATTTTAGCGGGCGGAGTTTCATCGCGAATGAAACAATCCCAAGTTGATTCTGCCGCAATTGATTCCAAGTTACTGAAAGATGCAGAGCTGAAATCCAAGTCAATGATCCGGATTGGTGAAGGGGATAGACCATTCTTAGATTATTTACTTCTCAACGCAAAGCTTGCCGGTTACACAGATGTAGTAATTGTTGTTAGCGAAAAAGATGATTCCATTAAGAACTATTACGATGAAAATAAAAATGATTCGTGGTTCGCTGGAATCGAAATAAGCTATGCAACTCAACAGATTCCGGAAGGAAGAGAAAAACCGCTCGGTACTGCCGATGCGCTTCTTCAAGCTTTGTTAGTAAAAGAAAATTGGCGCGGAAAATCTTTTACGATGTGTAACAGTGATAATCTTTACTCTCAGGCTGCTCTGGAACTGATGAAAAATTCTGAACATCCGAATGCTTTGGTTGATTATGATAGA
>DAIEQT010000172.1 GCA_027347545.1 Ignavibacteria bacterium
GTATAAATCATTTACAAAGTTTGTTCCAATCTGAATTAGTATTGCACAGACAAGCGCAACCACTGCTGCTAGCGGTTTAAACATTTCATCGTGAATTGCGATAGAACTGCCAACCAAAACCGGAACGAGTGCTGCGGGTAAAGTTCTTGGTCGGGTTGCTAAAACCCATGCATCAAATTTTGTAATTGCTTCTGTTAGCGGTGTTGTCATTATTCGTCTGTTGCGCTTAATGTTTTTTCAAATAAAACTTTTATTTCATCCAATTGAGAACTTACTATTCTCCATACAATCTTAACATCTACCCCAAAGTATTCGTGAACGATAATGTTTCTCATACCAACTATTTGTTTCCATGGAAGAGCTATCCGGCTTTTGATGCTTCTCGAAAGATGCTTTGTTGCTTCGCCAATTATTTCAATGTTTCTAACAACGGCATCAATTGTCTTGGTATCCCGCGAAAATTCCCGCAGCGTATATCCTTTAGTATATTGCTGAATTTTGGCGATGCAATCAAGAATATCAAGTATTAAAAGTTTATCATTCCGCTTAGACATAGATAATATCTTTTTCGATTTCACTCATTAACCGTTTCTTTACAGCTCCTTTAGAAACCAAGTCAACTTTATGATTGAAAAGTTTTTCTAGTTCATAAGATAGATCAACAAACTCTAAACCGATTGGCTTTTTCAGCGACACCAGCAAATCAATATCGCTTCGCTTGGTTTGTTCACCACGGGAAAAGGAACCAAAAATCCCAATCTCTTCAACAAAATATTTTTCTTGAAGGTACGATTTATTAATAGCTAAGGTTTTTTTTATTTGATTAAGAGTTATCATCTATGGCACTCTCGGAAATTTTTTGAAATCCGGTTTTCGTTTTTCGTTGTAAGCGTTTTTACCTTCTTGAGCTTCATCGCTCATGTAGTAAAGCAAAGTTGCGTTACCGGCAAGCTCTTGTATTCCTGCTTGTCCATCAAGCTCTGCGTTGAAAGCAGATTTGAGCAACCGTAAAGCTAACGGGCTCATTTCCAAAATTTCTTTTGCCCACTGAACTCCTTCGGCTTCAAGCTGATCGACCGGAACAACTTTGTTTACAAGTCCCATCTGCATAGCTTCTTGAGCGTCGTACCGGCGGCACAAATACCAAATTTCGCGGGCTTTCTTTTGTCCAACAACTCTAGCAAGATAACTTGCACCAAAGCCACCATCAAAGCTTCCAACTTTTGGTCCGGTTTGCCCAAAGATTGCATTATCAGCAGCGATTGATAAATCGCAAACAATATGAAGAACATGTCCTCCGCCGATTGCGTATCCGGCAACTAACGCTATAACCGGTTTTGGAATGCTTCGGATTTGTTTCTGCACATCAAGAATATTTAAGCGGGGAACGCCATCTTTGCCAACGTAGCCTTTGTTGCTGCGTATTGATTGATCGCCGCCGGAACAGAAAGCATATTTGCCATCTTTTGCCGGACCTGCGCCGGTGAGAAGAATTACACCAACTTCGGAATCTTCACGCGCATCTGAGAAAGCATCATACAATTCTTTTGTTGTTTCGGGACGGAAGGCGTTGCGTTTTTCCGGACGGTTAATTGTAATCTTCGCAATGCCATCCATCTTTTCATAAGTAATATCTTGATACTCTTTGGCTTTAATCCATTTGAAGCTCATTACTACCTTTCAATCTTGTTCAAAAAACCCAAGACTAAATTAGTAAAAAGCTCCGGCTTTTCTAAGTGTGTGTTGTGTCCGGCTTCGGGAATGATTTGGTGTGCGGCGAGTTTAAGTTTCTGCACCATTCTTTTATTTATTGAAGTAAACTTCTCGTCATTTTCCCCGGTTATTAGCAAAGCCGGAAATTCTAATTTGTAGAGATCGTTCCAGTAACTGTTCATCAATCCGGTTGAGAAAGCCGCAAGTGAATTTGCCAAGCCGGTAACGCTATTTTTATTTCGCATGGTTTTAATATCATCAAAATTTTGGAGAGTTTGAAGTTTGTTGAACATCGGCGAGCTTAACCAAAATTCCATAAAGGATTCAATTCCTTCCTTTTTGATTTTATCAGCCAACAGAAAATCGTGTTCAACTCTTTCTTTCTTTGCTGCAATATCTTCAATTCCTGCAGTTGAGCTTTCAAAAATTCCGGCAATAATTTTTTGAGGATTCTTAAGTGAAAAAGAAAGCGCTGCGCGTCCGCCCATAGAATAACCGGCGATAATAATTTTTTCGAATCCGAAGTGACTAAGTATTGCACTGATGTGCCGTACAATTGCGCTGCATGTGTATTGGTCTTCGTCACCCGGAGAATCTGTTTCGCCGTGACCAATTAAATCAATTGCAAAAGGGAAGTAGTTAGAAGGAAGCCGGTTTAAAATGAAATTCCAATCACATGCGCAGCCGGTAAAACCATGTAAAAACAAAACGGGAATTTTTGAAGAATGATGAGCCGATTCATCAAGGAGGATATTAAACTGAATTCCGTCGAGTTTTAATTTCATTTATATATTGACTTATTTGTTTCGCAACCGCACTCCAATACTTTTGGCGTTGGAGTTTTGATTTTATTGCGTCGGTTTTAACTTCGAGAACGGTAAGGCTTCTACTTGCCGGAGATAATTTAAGTTCCTTTCTCAAATGATTCCAGTTTTTAATTTTTACATATTTGCCATTGTAGGCTTCAACAAACTTTCTAAAGTTTATGGAAAGAGGGGTTAAAAAGTTCTCTTTCATCACTTCACGGTATTCGGAAATTGGCAAAGACTCAAAAATACCGCCGCCGCTGTTATTGATTAGAATAACAGTGAGCGGGATTTTATACTTCACAGCGTTATGCAAGCCATTCATATCGTGAAAGAAAGCAAGATCGCCAACGATAAGAAACGTTGGTGCTGTAGTTGTTTTTGCAATTCCCAGTGCCGTAGAGTTAATGCCGTCTATTCCACTGGCACCACGGTTTGTAAATACGTTTAAACGTTTATTCGAAACGGAAGCAAAGAAATCCATATCTCGGATTGGCAGCGAGTTAGAAACAAATAAATTGGATTTCTCCGGGAGAGCCATAATTACTTCTTTTGTGATTCTCCCTTCAAAAGGAAATGATGTTTCTTCAATCATTTCTGATTTAAGAACTTCTGCAATCATATTCATAGCTCGCCAATCATCAAGCCAGTCCGTAGATGGTTTCCTTAGAGCTAGAGTTGTTTTGGTAATCTCTTCGCAGAAATTTTCCGGATTCATTCTAATTATTGTCTTTGCCGTGAGTGATGGATCGTTTAAGTCGCCATATTCGTTGCAAAGGATTTTTTCAGCCTTTGAATTCTTAAAAAACTCTAAGAGCACATTTGCCGTCGGTGCGCTTCCAAACTGTATAATTACTTCCGGGTCATATTTGCTTTGGAAATCTGCTGTTCTTATTAGTGCAGTAAAATTTTCAATTATGTTTTCTTTTTTATGATTTCCAAAACGTATTGAGGAAGAACCATCAGCATAAACCGGGAAGCCAAATTTTTCTGAAAAGCAGATTACTTGCTTACCAAAACCGTCACCGTAATTATTAAAGCCGATTAAAATCAGTCCACGCTTGCCAAGTAATTTATCAGCAAGTTTAGCAAAGTTTATTTTTTTCGTAAAAGTTTCTCTCAATTCAAATGCTGAATGAGAGTAAATTTTCTCCAGCATGCTATTTTCAATACTATCGGTATAAGAATTTGGCTCAAATGGTTTTTCAAACTGAAAGTTGAGATGAACCGGACCCTTATTTTCGAAGAAAGAAATACGGACAGCTTCTTCGGCTAAATTACGTATATGAGCAAGGTTTTTAACATCAGGCAAACCCACATCACTAAATAAACGAATGTGGTTTTTATAAATGTTATGCTGATTAATAGTTTGGTTAGCGCCGCTGCCACGAAGCTTGCGCGGTCTATCTGCAGTACAAACAATCAGCGGAACCCTCTGATAGAAAGCTTCAATTATTGCCGGGTAAAGTTCAGCAACTGCTGTTCCAGAAGTAGTAACAATTGCAACCGGAGATTTAGTTTTCTTTGCCAAGCCTAACGCAAAGAAAGCAGAGCTGCGCTCATCAACAATGGAGTAAGTAGTGAAGTTTTTATTTGCGGCAAAGGTTAAAGTAAGCGGAGTGCTTCGGGAACCGGGAGAAATGCAAACATGCTTAACGCCAAGTTCAGCTAAACGACTCGTAAAAACATCGCACCAGACAATATTACGGTTGATTGATAATTTCATTTTCCAGCAAAGACAAGATTGGTTTGAATTTTAGTTCTGTTTCGTGATACTCTGAAATCGGGTCGGAACCCTTGACTATTCCGCAGCCGGCATAAGCAGTAAGTATATTGTTTTTTAGAACTGCACTTCTGATTCCAACTGAAAATTCACACTTACGCTTTTCGTTAAACCAGCCTACCACACCCGCGTACAATCCTCTATCAAAATATTCTAAATCTTCAATCAATTCCCAAGCTTTTTTCTGAGGCAAACCACAAACCGCCGGCGTTGGGTGTAGTTTCTTTGAAATGTCTAAAATATCAACCCCCTCTTTAAGTATAGCTTTTATTGGAGTTTGAAGGTGTTGAATGTTTTGAAGTTTTTTTATCTGTGGGTTTTGGCTATAGGAAATTTTTTCAGAAAAGTTTTCCAAATTACTTATAAGAAAGCTTAATACGTTGTTGTGTTCATTAATGTCTTTTTGATTATTAAGCAGGCTGCTTTCCAAAACTAGATCTTCATCCAAATTAGCTCCGCGTGCAATTGAGCCGGCGAGTGCCTCAGTTTCAATTTTATTTCCATCAAGAGTAAATAATTTTTCCGGTGTTGAACCCAAAAAGATTGATCCTTTTTCTTTGTAGGCAAAAGTATTACACTCGGGATATTTGGTTTGAAGTTTTAATAGAAAACTGGAAATACTGAAATTGCTTTTCAGCGCAAGCTGCATTCTTCTAGCAAGAACAATTTTTTCGATGCTAAGCTTGGTTATTTCAATAAGTCCGGCATTTATTATTCTTATCCACTCTTCGAGTTCAGTTTCGGATAAGACATCGTAAGCGGTTGCAGGTTCAATACTTGTCGAAGGTTTACCCGGAAGTAAATCTAAAACTTTCCCAAAAATTTCTAAATTCGGATTCTTTCCGAAAAACTGAAAAATAATAATTGGATTTTCAGCATCACTTACAATTAGAACTTGAGGGATGAACCAACTTTGATTTGGAAAATCTGACCAGAGATTTTCTTTTTTATCCGGTAAGAACTTCTCGCCGCCGAATACCAAAGGTATTTCGCTCAGTAAGTTGGAATCATAGTTTGCGGAAATAAGTAGCTCTTCAGATTCCAGATTACCCTTAGAAATCGCTTCAATAAGTTTTCCGGTAAAAGGACTTTCAATCTTTCCGACGCCGAGGCTAGCTCTATTCATGGATGGATTTGAGAAAAAAAATAAGGTTTTTTCACTCAAAAGAAGCTCAAATAAGCGCTCAATTTCAGCTTTTTCGATTTTAAACGTGAATCTTATGAGACTTTCATCCCGAATTGGTGCTTTACTTGTAAATGCGAGGATTTCTTGAATGAATTTATGCAAGCTTTTATTTGTTTTTATTGTAAATATAATACGAATTAAGGAAGAAAAGTTTCAAATCAATCTGTACCTACAAAAATATAAAACGCTTCGATAGTTTATATGTAAAGATTATTAACTTTCTTTTTAAGACTGAATGCTCTATTTTTTCTTTAGAGGTTCGTTGGTAAAATGTTACGGTTAGGAGTAACAACAAACTAAAGAAAGGGTACATCAATGGCAGATAAGAAACAATCGGCCTTGGACTTATGGGAGAGGCTTTCCAAAGCTTACGACAAAGTCCGCAAAGTACAATCCAAACAAATGTTTGAGCAGAAGTTAACAACACCTCAGTTTGGCGTGTTGGAAATTTTGCACAAGATGGGTCCGGTTCCGCTGAAAAAAATCAGCGAAGAAATGATGGTTACCGGCGCCAACATTACATGCGTTGTGGATAATCTGGAGAAGGAAGGATTTGTAAAAAGAATTCCTTCGAAGGAAGATAGACGAGTTATACATGCTGATCTAACCGCTCAGGGGAGAGTTAAAATTGAGTCAATATTACCGGCATACGCGGACAGCATGGCAGCAACAATAGGTTCTTTGAGCGACCACGAACAAAAGGAACTAACTCGTTTGTTGAACAAGCTTCAACAATAATCATTTGGATTTGAACACGAGAGCAATCCACTCATCTAAAGCGGATTTCTCAAAAAGTTCAAATCCTTTTGAAGCGTATAAGCCGACAATATCAGTTTCATCTATGTCTAAAAGACCGGAAAGTATTAACCTTCCGGTCTTTTTTATTCTATCGCAAATCAGATCAACAATATCAATCAAAATATGTTTGTTGATGTTTGCAACTACAAGATCAAACCCGGTTTCGTTTACGTCTTTCAATTCACATTGACGTACTTCAATTATATTTTCTAAACCATTCGCTTTAACATTTTCAATACCATTTAACAAACACCATTCATCGTTATCAATGCAAAGTGCATTTGAAGCCCCGAGCATTACTGAAGCAATTCCTAAAACACCGGTTCCCGATCCAATATCTAAAACCGATTCTCCACCGAGAACGCTTTTTTCAAGATGTT